>CAJVYM010000022.1 GCA_913009415.1 uncultured bacterium | reverse complement strand
TCGTGACAAGGGCAAGTCACACAAGGAGGCGATCATTGCGGTCATGAATCGGTTTATTCACGTTCTCTACGCCATTTGGAGGGATAATCGACCCTACTACCCCTTGACACAAGCATAGCTTGTTACAAGTACGACGTTCGTCGAAGATCATTGCATGGAACAAAAAGGACCGGGCCAGTGTCCATCTCCGCAGATCCTAAGGTAGAAACGTTCCAGTTGCACTATTATACTCTCGATTGGCTGCACCCCGCAGTGCCGGCACCAGAACTTCGCAAACCGGGAGCCCGGCCATTTCTGCTAGGTGATCGGCAGGCAGGTGAAGACCGAATACTTCAACCTCATCCCCGACTGAAACTCCGCCGATATCTGTAACGTCGACAAATGTGTGATCCAGACAAATCTTTCCAACTACAGGCGCATACTTTTCTTTCAACCACACCTGTCCCCGATTGGAGAGTGGTGGGGCCAGTCCGGATCCATAGCCAATTGAGAGAACGGCGACCAGCTGCTGGTGAGAGGCTTTGTAGGTTCGGCCGTACCCGATGTAATCTCCCGGAGAAAGTTGTTTCAGCCCGATCACCCGTGCAGTAAGCGTGGCTACCGGCTTCACCTGCGCGGCCCAGGAGCGCCTCACTTCGAGATAACCGTAGAAAAGGGTTCCGATTCTGACCATGTTCATGCGTGGTGAAGTCACCCTATCCATATATTGAATCAGCCCAGCCGAGTTTCCGATATGCCGCAGTAGAGGAAGAAGGTTGGCATGGTCCAGCTCGGCAAGCAAGGACTCGAAATGTTCGATTTGTTTCAGGGTATAAGATTGATTCTCTGGAAGCTCGGAGTCTGCGGTCGCAAGGTGACTGAAAACTCCCTCAGTATCAAGCGCAGACAGCCTTCTAAGCTGAGTGAGAAAGAGAACGGCATTCTCTGCTAGCACCCCAAACCGTCCCATCCCGGTGTCTACGTTCACCTGAACGCGTGCTTTCTTCCTCATTTGTTTGGCCAAATGGGCGAGGAACTGGGCGAACTCAAGGTCCGATACCTGAAAAGTCAATTTGAGGTCCAGGGCAATACGTGCTTCCGAAGGGAGAACCGGACTGAGCAACAAAACGGGAAGCTTCACGCCGGCATGGCGGATGCTCGCGCCCTCTTCCACTGTAGCGACACCCAAGTACTCGATTCCTGCCTCCTCAGCAGTATGAGCGACCGCTTCAATCCCGTGTCCGTAACCATCGGACTTGACTGCGAACAACACCTTCAAGTCTTGAGGAAGCTGAGCCCGAATTTGCTCGATATTCTTCGCGAGAGTGGCAAGATCAATCCTTGCAAGAGAGCTTGTCATCTCATCCCTGTAGTTAAAATACTCAAAACTATATACATGGTCTTATTTATCTCTGCTTGGCCTCTTGAAAGAACGACCACTTATGATTTTCACCTATCTAGGCGAGTAGTTGTATTGTATGCCCACACTGCGAAGTTTAGCATTCTACCTACGAAAACTCAATGCTCAGCATCCTCCAGTTAACAAATACAACTTGACAATTGTGCTTGTTCGTGGTATAAATAATCGATTAACGATGATAGATAATAACGAATTAATGGCCTCAAAACAAGTAGATGGCGAGGATTACGCAAATCTTCAACACGTGCATGCACCTCTTTTATCAAGAATAGCCTATAAAGCTATTTGTGCCGGAATTTCGGCAGGACAAGTGAAACCAGGTGAATGGCTCCGTCAAGATGCCCTAGCCCAGAAACTGGGGGTGAGTCAGGCGACGGTGCGCGAGGCACTGAACCGGTTGGTCTCCGATGGATTAGCGCTGCATGTCCCTCATAAAGGGGTCAAGGCGGTCACCATATCGGTCGAGGATCTACGAGACATATATGACATGCGAGCGTTGTTGGAAGGTTTAGCCAATAAATTGGCTGCCTCTCAGATCTCTCAACAAGGATTGGTGCGAATGCGGGAGTTATTACCGGATACGGTGGTTGGTGTAGATGCACAGTCCACTGACATAGCCCGCGCGGCTAACAGGCAATTTCACTGGGTGGCCATCCATGCCAGCGGACGAAGTCACCTGATCCGTGTCTTAGAGCAGCTATGGACATTGATAGATCCTTACATGGTGTACGGCCGCTTCTGGAACGTGGAGCAGACTCACCAGGAACGGATTGAGGGATCTGTGCTCGACCTGGAGGATCACACGCGGCTTATGGATAGTTTAGAGAGAAGGGATGGGCACCTCGCGCAACAAATAACACAGGAATACGTGCACCGCTCTTTTCGTGAACTGGAACAGCAGATCCGTGCCATCGAAAAGACATAATGGATAGATGCTTATGTATTCTGTTTTTAGTGGAGGTGATACATAATATAAGGCTAAACAGCGATAATGTAGTTTAAGGATCTGCGACAGCTCGAAATCTTGTTAAGGAGGTAAGAAAATGTTACGTAAGAGAAGTAAGGGAATAGTGTGGGGGATTGCACTAGTAGGAATCCTGTTGGTATTTACGACATTTCTCGCGGTTGCCCAAACTGCCGATCGTGCAACGAAAGAAGCGAATAGTAAGACACTAGTTGTTGCTGAAACTACAAGTCCACCAACTCTGAGCACGTTCACTACTACGTGGACTACAGCAGCAATGCGAGATGTACTTGGCAATCTAGTCTCTATTGATGCTAAGATGAACTACCGTGACGATATTGCGCAATCGTGGAACGTAAGTGCGGACGGTTTAACATGGACTTTTACCCTTAAGCCTGGGGTCATGTTCACCGACGGTACACCCTGCGATGCGGCAGCGGTTGCCTGGAACATCATCCATCAACGAGATACTGGAGCATCGTCATATCTTTACTCGGCAGTTAAGGATGCAGTCGCGGTTAATTCCACAACGCTAAAGCTTATCCTTAAGAATCCTTTCCCAAACATGCTCTATAACTTGAGCAATAGCTTCGCAGGGATCAACAGCCCCACCGCGGTCAAGAAATATGGAGACGATTACGGGGTAACCGCGCTCGTGGGATCGGGACCATATATCTTCAAGCAGTGGATAAAAGGGGATCACATCACCCTCGTAAGGAACCCAGACTACACCTGGGGACCGTCCTGGCTGTCAAATAAGGGGCCCGCTTATTTTAAGACGGTAATCTACAAATTTGTCCCGGAGGCTGTCACGAAGACGATGCTCCTCCAGGCGGGTGAGGTGGATATCGTTGACGGAGTGGATCCTACCGCCATAGATGCCTTGAAGGCAGACCCGAATGTAGCCGTTGCAATGACTCCTGGCAGACAGCTCATCTATATGGGGATGAATGTAACAAAACCACCGTTTGATAACCTGTTGGTACGCCAGGCAATGAACTACATCGTTGACAGAAAAGCCATCACCAAGAATGTGTTTCATGATGCTGGACTGCCTGCTTACAACTACCTTACCCCTAATGTGCAACCGCAGGTGAAAAGCCCTTATACCTACGATCCACAGAAAGCCAGCTCCTTATTGGCTAAGGCAGGATGGACGAAAAACGCGGATGGCATTCTAGAGAAGAACGGGCAGCAATTCTCGATCATCCTATGGACGTCATCAACCACGGACCGAGTACAGGTAGCCACTGTTCTGCAAAGTGAAATGAAAGAGGTTGGGATTAAAGCTTCAATTCAGCAATTCGACCCTGGTTCCTATGCAGATATGTTTAAGACCGGAGAGCAGCAAGCTTTTATCCGGCTTTACGAGTGGGATAACATGGACATCCTGGAGTGGTTCTTCAACGGTAAGCGAATTGCAAAAGGAGTGAATAAGACAAGGATAAACAATCCACTCCTCAACTTCTTATTTGCAAAGGCAGAGATGCAGCCAACACTCGCGGATAGGACCTTTGTGTATCGGTTGATACATGAGTATCTGCTCGAACAGTCGCCATGGGTGCCTATTTTCTACCCGTCTCTGGCCAGAGCCTACAGGTCTAATCTCGGTGGCTACACTGCGACATTGTACCACGTCTATCTAGTGGACGCATATAGGGAGTAATCGTTAGTTAATTAGAGGGGAGATAGTATAAGTTACGAGGTATCTATCTCCTCTCTATGTTTGTGCTATCAATCCGTTTTGAGGCACAGCCCAGTATCTCATGTAAGAACACAAGGAGGTGAAGGACACGCTTGAGTATCTATCAATATATTCTTAGGCGGATTCTCACGATGCTCCCGGTTCTTCTGGCGGTGACGATTATCGTTTTCTCGATTATTCACCTCATACCCGGTGACCCCGTTCGCCTCGCTCTTGGAGAAATGTCGTCGCAGCAGGCATACGACCACATGCGGGCTGAGCTGGGGTTGGATAAACCTCTGTATATTCAGTATTTTTCTTTTCTTTGGCGATTAGCTCACCTTAACTTAGGGAAATCTATTATCTACCGTGAGGACGTTACCAAACTATTGGCAGCTAAATTACCAAATACACTGAAGCTGACAGGGAGCGCTTTAATTTTATCATATGCACTAGCCATTCCGCTAGGTATTCTTGCCGCAGTTAAACGTAATACAATTATTGATTACTTGAGCATGGGAATTGCCATTGCAGGGGTATCCGTGCCTAGCTTTTGGCTTGGATTCCTTCTTATTTCCTTATTTGCTATACATCTTCATTGGTTTCCCATTGCCGGATATGGAGGCATCAAGTACCTTGTTCTGCCTGCGGTAACGCTCGGTTTTGGTGGAGCAGCCATAGTTGCCCGCATGATGCGATCAAGCATGCTTGAGGTCATAAACAAGGATTACATTGTAACTGCCAAAGCAAAGGGACTCCGTTACTGGACTGTGATCACGAAACATGCTCTTAGGAATGCACTGATTCCCATTGTTACGTTATTAGGCCTGCAGGTAGGCTGGTTGATCGGTGGGGCTGTGGTAATTGAGATAGTCTTTCTCCGGCCTGGCGTGGGCAGACTAATCGTCAACTCAATCTACATGCGCGATTTTCCGGTCGTGCAGGGGGTGACGCTCATACTGGCAGTGACGGTTATACTGGGAAATCTCCTCGCAGATATCCTCTACGCCGTTATAGATCCTAAGGTGCGTTATTAATGGAGAGAACTGTAAATGAAGAACAAGTTGTTTTTTAATTTTCTTAAAAGCACAAATGCAGTTGTTGGTGGTATTATAATTGTGCTCTTTATCCTCATCGCACTCTTTGCTCCTTTTCTTGCTCCCAAGTCACCTAATGCACAATCCCTGCAAAATGTCCTCATGCGTCCAAGCTTGGCACATCCGCTAGGAACCGACGAATTTGGCCGTTCCATCCTGAGCCGGATTATCTTTGGTGCTCGGGTGTCCCTAAACATCGCGCTTATTGCCTCGGCTGTTGCTCTGGGTATTGGGGTGCCATTAGGTGCACTAGCAGGGTACTACGGTGGAGCGCTTGATTCTATCGTGGAAGGATTGGTGGATATAACCTGGGCGTTTCCCACCATCCTTGCCGCTCTGGCCATTATGTTCATGTTGGGGCCCGGTCTTCACAGCGTGATGATCGCGGTCGGCGTGGTCTATTGGGCGGGATACGCGCGGATAACCCGGGGGCAATTTATTGCCTTAAGGGAAGAGGAATATGTGCAAGCGGCGCGGGCAGTGGGAGCGAGTAACCTTCGTATCATTTGGCGACACCTGTTGCCCAACAGTCTTGCTCCGCTGCTTGTGCAGTTGTCACTGGGAATGGGGCAAGTCATTCTGATTGAGGCCTCATTGAGCTTTCTCGGACTCGGGGCTCAACCGCCTACTCCCAGTTGGGGATCCATGTTGAGTAGCGGCCGGGCCTATCTGCTTACCGCCCCCTGGTTGACGCTCATTCCGGGTCTAGCGATAATGCTTGTTGTATTAGGATTCAACTTGATGGGCGATGGCCTCCGCGATGCACTTGATCCGCGATTACTACACACTAAAAAGTAGGTGATGCCACATGTTTAGTATCATGATACGAAATGGAACGATTATTGATGGAACGGGCAAACCTCCATTTGTAGCTGATATTGCAATTAGCAACGGAATTATTTCGCTAATTGCTCAAGCAGTGGATAGTACGGGGCAAAACGAAATAGACGCCTCTGGCCTGGTAGTCGCTCCAGGGTTCATCGACATCCATTCCCATTCCGACCTAAGCTTGTTCTTTGCTCCACACGCCGAAAGCAAGATTAGACAAGGAATTACCACAGAGGTAGTGGGAAACTGTGGTACATCTCCTGCTCCCTTACCCACCCAATCTCAATACCGCAGTGATCTGATCCATCAACTGGAAATAGACAGTTTCCCTCTTTCCTCTTCGGAGCAAGCAAGATGGGATTGGCCTTCCCAAATTGATTACATACAGTATCTCATCAACAGAGGTGTTTCCTCTAACCTCATTCCTCTTGTTGGGGGAGCGACTTTACGGATTGCGGCAGTGGGGACGAGGATGAAACTTGGGTCAGACGATATTGCTCTCATCAAGAGCATGCTTGCGGAAGAACTTTCTCGTGACGTATGGGGGATGTCAAGTGGGCTCTTTTATGTTCCTGATAATTACTATACAAAAGATGAGCTTATTAGCATATGTGAAGTATTAGCAGATAACGGAGGCTTATGGACCGTTCACATGAGAGATGAAGGTAGACAGCTATTCTCCGCAATAGATGAGGTTCTTGGCGTCGCGCAACAGACGGGTGTATCGCTGGAAATCTCACACCTCAAACTTGAGGGGAAGAGCAACTGGGGACGATCAGATGAATTACTCGGTATACTACATGAAGCACGTGATAACGGGATCAATGTTAGTTGGGATCAGTACCCATATACAGCGTATGGTACAAGTCTCATCAGCGTGATCCCTCCTTCCTTTCGACAACAAGGGATCGATCATTTTCTGGAGGATCTTGATTATGATGGATTTAGAAAATCTGTCAAAGATGGGATGCTGCACGGGACAAAGGATTGGCCTTCTCAGCTTGCAGACATTGAATGGGGAAAGATAATAATTTCGCAGGCACAAAACAATGAAGGCCTCACAGGAAGGACAATCGAGGGGCTCGCACAAGAGAGGGGAGAAGACCCGGCAGAAGTCATCCTCGATCTCTTGACAACGCAAGCGGGAATGGTAAGCATGGTTGCACCAGCAATGTCGGAGGATGATGTAGAGGTCATCATGAAGGATCCGGTGACGATGATTTGCTCCGACGGCATGGCAGTCTCCCCCCAGGGGTACTATGCACGAACTCACCCTCACCCGCGATACTACGGAGCCTTCCCACGCGTTCTCGGTCACTACGTCAGGGAAAAAGGTATACTGGACTTGAACGAGGCGATTCGAAAAATGACCAGCCTCCCAGCGCGTCGACTGGGACTGAAAAATCGAGGGATAATCGCCGAAGGGCAAGCCGCGGACATCGTAATCTTCAATACTCAGACTGTAATCGACCGTGCAACTTTTCAACAACCTGCTCGGTTCCCGCAGGGGATAGAGTATGTGCTCGTCAATGGCGATCCGGTCATTGAGAAAGGAGAACACACCGGGAAATACCCCGGTAGACTCCTCAAGAGGTAATAGTTCGCCTATAGCGCCTGAACTAGTGCAGAGTAAGGAGTAAATTGTGTCAAAATTGCGTTTAGGTGTTGACATCGGAGGGACCTTTACGGATATCGTCTTGATTAATGAGAGCGAGGGAACGATGTTTACTGAGAAGGTCTTGTCGACTCCTAGTGATTTGAGTGTGGGAGTGATCCGTGGCATCGAAAACCTAGTAAATATGCTGCCCTTCCCTGCTGAATCAATCGATTTCTTTGTTCACGGGAGTACGGTGGCACTCAACGCCTTGCTCGAACGTAAAGGGTGCAAGACCGCTCTGCTCACGACAAGAGGGTTTGAGGATGTTCTAGAACTAGGGCGGCAGACCCGTATTGACATGTTCGATCCCTTTGTGGAGCGCCCACAGGTTCTTATCCCCCGACACCTACGTAAAGGGATTCAGGAGCGTGTATCGGCCTACGGGGACATCATTGAGCCGTTGAATGTCACGCAAGCAACACAGACGCTCCGTGAGTTGCAAAAAGAGGGGATCGAGGCGATAGCTGTCTGCTTCCTTCACTCCTACGTAATGCCAAAGCACGAGCAGATCATCAAGGACCTGATCCAGAACAACTTACCTGGGGTTGTCACCGCCATTTCCTCCGATGTTTGCCCTGAGTTCAGGGAATATGAGCGGATGTCCACCACCGTGATCACTGCTTACCTGGGTCCGATCATTCGGCAAGCATTGGATCGCCTCCGCAGGCGAGCAAGGGAGATCGGACTTATTGAGCCTAAGGTCATGCAGTCCAACATCGGTATCTCCCCGCTAAAGATGATTGAGAAGGAACCCGGCAAGACATTGCTCTCGGGGCCATGTGGTGGAGTGGCGGGGAGCATCTACTTCAGTGAGATCGCAGGCTATCGTAACTTGATCACCTTCGATATGGGGGGCACCAGCACGGACGTTTGCCTAATCAATGACGGGGAGCCCACGATTACGACGGAAGGGGAGATCGATCACCTACCTGTCAAGTACCCAATGATTGATATTGCCACAATCGGGGCTGGTGGAGGAAGTATTGCATCAGTTGACGAGATCGGTAACCTCAGTGTTGGCCCGAGAAGTGCAGGATCCGTTCCTGGGCCAGTTTGCTACGGGCAAGGCGGCGTAGAACCAACGATTACGGATGCTCACTTGGTATTGGGCCGACTCGGACAGGAAAGCATCTTCAGCGATACTAGCCTAAATCTTGAAAAGGCCTCTCGGGCTATCAAGAAGCAAGTAGCAGCTCCTCTTCACATGAATTTCGAGGAAGCGTCAGCCGGAATCATACGGATTGCTAATAGTAACATGGAGAAGGCCATTCGACTTGTATCCGTTGAGAAAGGGTACGACTTAAAGGGTTTCACACTTGTGGCATTCGGTGGTGCAGGACCCATGCACGCAGCCGAGCTAGCGATGGATTTGGACATCCCCCGCGTTCTCGTTCCACCATTTGCGGGGGTGTACTCGGCCCTAGGACTATTGACGGTGGACCTGAAGACCGACTTCACGAAGTTCTTCAAGATGGTGATTAGCGATCTCTCCCCCACTTCACTTAATAAGATCCTCGACGGGTTCGCGGATCTGATGATCCGCGCCGAGGCATGGTTTCGTGAGGTACAGGTTCCACCGAGAGCTCGCCGCATTCGACGAAGCCTCGATATGCGCTACCGGCACCAGAACTACGAGATCAGAGTTCCGATCCAAGATAGGGACCAGACAATCACGCAATTGGTCGATGAGTTCCATCATCGGCACAAGATTCGATACGGACATGCCATGATGAGTGAGCCAGTCGAAATTGTCAATCTCCGATTGGAGGCAATTGGCCAATTGCCAAAACCACACCTTAAGGAACGCTCAGTTCGCGGTGGTGACGTAAGCAGGGCGATCCGCACGCAGAGGAAGATTTGGTTCTCAGGAGACGGCATGTTTAGGAAATGTCCGGTTTACGATTGGAATCTACTTTCCCCTGGAGTCAAGCTGGCCGGACCCGCGGTTATTGAACAGCAGAAGGCAACAATCGTTATTCCCCCGTCAAACAGAGCCCAGATAGATCGATTTAACAATTTATTAATTACAGTTATGGAGCAATAGATAATGAAGATTGATTCTATTACTAAAGCACTGCTATACAACTTGATAACCTCCGTAGCCGATGAGATGGGCGTTGTTCTGGTGAGAACGGCTTACTCTGCGAACATCAAGGAGCGGAAGGATTGTTCCACTCAGATCTTCGATGCAAAGGGGAGGATCATTGCACAGGGAGCCCACATTCCGATGCACCTTGGATCGATGATCGAGATCGTGCCAAGCATTCGCTCTCACATCAAAGAGATTCGGGAGGGCGACGTGTACATCAGCAACGACCCCTTCGGTGGCGCCTCCTCACACACCAATGACATTTGCGTTATTGCACCATTCTTCTACCGTAGGAAGCTGCTTGGTTTCGTTGCCAACACCGGTCATCATGCTGATGTTGGCGGCATGGTTCCTGGGAGTACCTCCAGTCGCGACTCCTCGATTTACCAAGAAGGGTTGCGTCTCCCACCGATTCGCATCGTCAATGCAGGACGAATCGACGACACTATTCTCTCTCTCCTTCAATACAACACACGCGACCCGCAAATGTTGATTGGTGATATGAAGGCGCAGATCGGAGCATGTGAGCTTGGCAAACAACGTCTCACTAAGATCATCGAGCGAAACGGAGAGGACATCGTTCTGGCAGCGATCGAAGCGATCCTTGATGACTCGGAGCGCGAAACACGGCTCGCAATTGTAAAAATCCGCGACGGCGAATATACATTCTGCGATTACCTAGATTGCGATGGGATCCGGGGCGTAGAGAAGCCGCTCCCAATTAAGGTCAAAGCAACTGTGAAAAACGATGAGCTCTTCTTCGACTTCACCGGAAGTTTACCGCAGGTCAATGCTGGCATAAACTTAGTCAAATCAGGTTTGTTGAGCGCTGTGTGGTATGCAATCAAGATACTGACCAAACCCGACCTTCGCATCAACGACGGGTTCATTCGTCCAATCACCGTTTACGCCCCGGAAGGATCAATCGTTAATGCCACCCTTCCCGCACCGGTCGGCGACCGCGGGAATACAGCCCAGCGCGTGGTTGATGTCATCCTCGGTGCGCTGTACAAGGCAGTTCCAAAAGAAGCAACGGCTGGTGCTTCTCACAGCACCATGGCCAGCATTTGCCTCGGTGGTCTCAATGGACAAATGGAACCCTACATATATGTCGAGACAAACGGTGGTGGTATGGGCGGGCGATATGGGAAAGATGGCATCGACGGGATTCAAGTTCACCTGACCAACACCTCGAACCTACCGATTGAGGTGCTGGAGAATGAGTACCCACTGCGTGTAACGAGGTATGGGCTAAGGCCAGATACTGGTGGAACCGGAGAGTACCGAGGAGGACTGGGGATCGAACGGTGCATCGTACCTCTCGGACACAGCGCCGAGTTCGCCCTCAGCTTTGATCGCCATGATTATACCCCGTGGGGGGTCTTCGGTGGAGGGGCCGGCAGTGGAGCGAGAGTAACCGTTAACGGAGAGGAGATCGGCGGTCGGTCAGTTGGTGTGCTTAACCCTGGTGATGAGATTTGCCTGTGCACACCGGGAGGGGGTGGATATGGAGATCCGTTGCAGCGGGCCGCTGTTGCCGTGCTTTCTGATGTTCAAGAGAGGAAGGTATCTCCGAAGATGGCACGGGAGCAGTACGGAGTAGCGATTCTGCCAGACGGTGTTGGTATCGATGCTGCTGCAACAGCGCAACTTCGTGCAACGCGCAAGTACTCTAAGACACACGAGATGCAAGAATAGGGGGTACGCTGGATATGACCAAAGCATTATGTTTCATCAAGGGGCACAAACGCCCTCGCGGTTGACTTCGGCAGTACCTTCACCAAGGTGCTCACCTTCAACACTTAAGGATAAAGAGATGCAACTGCGTTATGTGCCGATCCCTAGAAGACATACTTCACTCCCTTGCCAATGGATTGGGCGTCGGAGATGAGGTCAACAAGAGCGGTAGTCGGAAACCGTTGGAAGAGAAGCTAGCCAAGTTTGATCTCAAGCTCCCTTGTTCCAGCACTAAGCACGCGTTAAAGATAGTCCCAGTTTCACTAACCAATGCGGAGAGTGGGTTTGCTGCAGATACGGCTGTTCTAACCGCCGGAGCAAAGATCGTCGGTCGTTATTAGGGTAGGCTCAATGAGGAGCTGGGACAACAGATCTACGAAGGGGAGGAACCGGAGATCATTCTCATTGAAGCCTCCCTGAGTTTCCTTGGTTTGGGTGCATAGCTACCTACGTCAAGCTGGGGGACAATGCTAACAACGGACGAATATAGTTGATGATGGCATAGCGGCTGACTGTCTTTCCCGGAGTCACAATCATGATTGTCGTGCTGGGTTTCGACCTAGTCGGAGATGGCTTACGGAATGCGCTCGACCCGCGGCTACGCCGCGACTAAGTACAAGGAGGACCGATGTTCGAGTTGGTAATTCGAAACGGCATGGTGCTGGACGGCACGGGGAAACCGGCAGTACACGCTGACGTGGCCATTGATCAGCAAACGATTCAATTTGTAGGGCAAGGGGACACCATTTCTGCTGCGCGAGAAATCAATGCAAGCGGCCTGATTGTCGCTCCCGGTTTTATCGACATGCATTCCCATTCTGATATTAGCTTGTTCTTCGAATCACACGCGCAGAGCAAGATAATGCAAGGCGTTACGACGGAGGTTGTTGGCAACTGTGGCATTACCAGCGCGCCAGTGCGAGCAATACGCAAAGCTGCTTTGCTGCGCCTGTTCGAGACGAACAATTTTACCATAACAGCAACCGAGAAAGAACTTTGGAACTGGCCTTCTCAAATTGACCACATGAATGACCTTGTTAGAAAAGGCGTCTCCTCTAATCTGATTCCTCTGGTGGGGGGCGTTCCTTTGCGCGTGGCGGCAGCCGGCATGAAAGAGCACTTAGAGCCTCAGGAGTTAGATATCATCAAGAAGTTGCTGCAAGAGGAGCTTCGCCAAGGTATTTGGGGAATGTCCAGTGGGCTGTATTACATCCCAGAATCCCACTTCAATCGCGAAGAATTGATTGAGCTCTGTGGAGTCATTCGGGAGAGCAAGGCGATCTGGGCGGTACATATGCGGGACGAGGGGCAGAGGCTCTTTGCTGCGGTGGACGAAGTCATTGATATCGCACATCAGAGCAGAGTGTCCCTTCAGATTTCCCACCTGAAACTTGAGGGGAAAAGCAACTGGGGCCGGGCTGCGGACCTGCTTGCTCGTCTTGATAGGGCACGTGCTGAAGGAGTGGATGTCCATTGGGATCAGTATCCTTACACAGCATATGGGTCAGGTCTGGTCGATGCCATCCCACCTGCCTGGCGTGCCGGAGGTATCGATCAGGTATTAGGCCGTCTGCACGACAAGCAATTCAGCGACTCGCTGAGGCAGGCCATGTTGCATGGGACAGAGACCTGGCGATCGCCCCTGGAAGAAGTTCAGGTCGAAAAGATCATTGTGACCGAAGTGAAGAACAACCCAGAATACGCCGGCAAGACAATTGGAGAGCTTGCAACCACGTGGCAAGAAGCGCCTATTGACGCCATTCTCAGGTTGTTGATCACTCAAGAGGGAAGCGTTAAGGTGGTGGTACCAGCCATGTCCGAGGATGATGTAGAGGTCATAATGCAGCATCCTGCCACAATGATCTCTTCCGACGGTAAAGCCGTCTCCCCGCAGGGACGTTATGCGCAGCTTCACCCTCACCCGCGATACTACGGAGCCTTCCCCCGCGTTCTCGGTCACTATGTCAGGGAAAAGGGTATTCTGGACTTGCCTGAAGCAATTCGAAAGATGACCAGCCTCCCTGCGAGCCGACTTGGGTTGAAAGATCGAGGAATGATCGCCGAGGGGCAAGCAGCGGACATCGTAATCTTCAATTCCCAAACTATAATAGACTGTGCGACTTTTCAACAACCTGCTCGGTTTCCTCGGGGGATAGAGTATGTGCTTGTCAATGGTGATGTTGTCATTAAGGAAGGTGAGCACACCGGGAGATACCCCGGCAGACTTCTCAAGAGGCAGTAGTGTGCCCGATAGCGCTTGGGCTAGCCTGGATTTTCGCCTTCGGCAAACTGCCCCTAATTCTGAGGGGACTAGCACCTGGTAGCAGCGCCTAAGTTCTTGTCCCAGTTTGGGAAAGGCACAGTAGGACCGGAGATCATTCACAGGTTATTAGGTAGTACTTCAGCAACTGATGTCGCTGTTTCAACAGCTCCATGGTGGGAAGGACGCACGCTGCACCTCGAAATCCGCTGATCGTTACCCCGCAAATTGGGGTCCAATTCCTTTAGGCGAAAATCCAGGCTAGCACAGAGCAAGGAGTGAATTATGCCTACATTGTGTTTAGATGTGGTGATGTGTTCAATTGGTGTCAAGTCTGATTCATCATGAGCCTTGCAGCCCTTTGGGCATTTGCCGATATCACTGATAACACAGCAAGCACGTAGATTGGCACGACGGTCCCCGTCCAATGAATCGCAAGTCTCTTACGCCAACGCATGCTCTATCGCTTGTGTTTGCGGAACAGTCTCTTGCGCCAAGCCAGGTAGAGAAGATACGCGAAGAGTATGAGGAGGGCGATGAACCCGATACTCGGCCCATTGGTGACGATGAACGAGTGAGTGTAAAGCGCTGCTGCGTGCACTAATCGGTCCCACAATTCTGCTGGCGGGGAGGGGAAACGGACGATCGAAGTTGTAACTTGGTCGCCATCTACGTGTACGACCACGTAATGGTAGAAGTAGTGCTCAGGATCGGTTCCGATGAGTTCAGCGCCGGCTCCACCGGTGATCGTGTATGGAACTCCTTCCCAGTCTCCAGCGAAGTAGCCGTGAATGTGGGACGCGAATACGCGTGTAACATGATAGTCACGGAACAGCATGAGCAGCTCGTTTACCTGCTTCTTGTCGGCCAGGCTGGGGTGGTACTTCATGAGACGGACCAACTCCCTCCCCGGCACTGTACTGAGTGGCTTGGGTAACCCCTCTCCCGGTGCTAGTAACGGGACATGCAGGAAGACAAATATATGGGAATAGGAACGGCTTTCTGTAAGCTGTTGTTTTAGCCACACCATCTGTGGATCATCGATGCGGACCATGTTCGCGTCGTCGAGGACGATGAAGTAGGAGTTTCCCACGGTAAAACTGTAGTAGAACGGGCCGAAGATGTCGTAGTAGATGGCGCGTCCCTCCTCGCGGATGTCGTGGTTTCCGAGTGCTACGAGAAACGGAAGTTTCTCATCTTTGATCTGATTGTAGAAGACGCGGTACTTCTCCTGTTCCCCATCGAATACAAGGTCGCCCACATCGATGGCAAACGTCAACTGATCGGTCTTGGAGTCGAGGTCACGCAGGATGGACTGGAAGGTAGAGAAGCTGTTCTTGTTGTCTCCCATCACGGCGAAACTGAATTTGTCCCCCTCGTGAGGAATGCGCTGCAATTGATGATAGTTCCAATTCAGCCCTCCCGGTGGCCACCACGGGCGGAACTCGGATCGATAGATGAATGCTCCGACAGCAATGATCATCAGCACCAAAATGACGAACAACGCCTTCTTCATCTCATGATCTCTCCTTGCAGCATAGGCAGATGATACCGGCGGCAGCGCACTATGGGAAATCAAGGAACGCCCGATCCCATCCATCAGAGCAATCTGAACCTAAAGATGAAGAGGAATTAATCCTGTTTTCATCCGTTCTTCATCCTGGCTCGCTACACTCCCCCGCAGCTGAGAGATGACTCTCAGACTAAGAACCCGAAAGGGAGGTTGATGAACATGTTTACCAAGAAGAATCTCACCATCGGAGTCGCGATTGTGGCCTTGGTCACAGTGCTGATCTCCGGAACGACCATCTTCGCAGCAGGTGGAACGTCCAACAGCGGACAGAACATCGAATCAAACGTCCAAAATCCTAGCTACATCGGGAGCATTTCTGCCCCGGCGAATGCAGGATCCCAGACGCTCGCTAGCCTGGCAAAGATCACTGCCAGTGATGCAGAGAAGGCTGCCCTGGCGAAGTTTCCTGGGGCCACGGTCCTGAAAACGCAGCTTGGCGATGAGAACGGTGTCCTGGTCTACGCGGTTGAGCTTCAGACAGCAAGCGGCATCAAGGATGTGAAGGTGGACGCGGGTAACGCCCAGATCCTTTACACGGACAACGGTGGAGGCATCGAAGCCACGGAACATGGTGCACCCGAGACCGGAGAAACCGAACCCGCGGGCGGAGAGGGAACAGACTCTGAGTAGGAGATACCCCCGCAACTAGAAGCACCTTCCAGGGCTCGGTCAGTTTGGCCGGGCCCTTTGTCTGCGGGTATGATCCCAATCGACCATGCTGATACTGATAGTGGAAGACGAACGCAAGATCGCAAGCTTCATCAAGAAGGGGTTGGAGGCGGAAGGGTACACCGTGGATGTAGCCTTCGATGGGGAGGAAGGGTTGAGGGTGGCGCAGATAAACGACTACGACCTGATTCTCCTTGATATCATGCTTCCCAAGCTGGACGGGGTTACCCTGTGTGGACATCTACGCGAAGAAGGCAAAGAGACCCCAATCCTGATGCTGACAGCAAGAGATGCCATATCCGAACGAGTGCTGGGGCTCGACAATGGGGCCGACGACTATCTCACCAAGCCGTTTGCCTTTGACGAACTTCTGGCCCGGGTCCGCGCTCTGTTGCGTCGAGGCGGTCCAAAAGTCCCGCCGAAATTACAGGTGGCCGATCTCATCCTCGATTCGTCCACCCAAGAAGTTCGTCGTGGGGAACGGCCCATCCAGCTCACTAGCCTGGAATATCGGTTGCTCACTTACCTGATGCATAATACTGGTAGAGTCCTCAACCGCGCCTTGATCGAAGAGCACGTGTGGGGCAGCAGCTTCGACAGCTTCACGAATACCGTGGACGTTTACATCAGCAAGCTGCGCAAGAAGATCGATCAAGAAGCGAATAAGAAACTGATCCATACCGTGCGTGGAATCGGCTACGTCCTCAAGGAGTAATCTAGATTGTTCAAGAAGATTCGGTGGAAGTTGAGCCTGTGGTACGCCGGCCTGTTGGCCGTAATCCTGATCATTCTCGGGGTTGCACTCTATCAGGCGCTGGAACACTCCCTCATGGCAGAGGCGATCCGCACAACGGTGACTCGGGCACAGCAGATAAGCGCCTTGATCGACGCCCCCGAGATAGGTGATACAGTCAATGGACAGGGAACCTTTGTCGACATCACAGATCCCGACTTAGTGAACAAGTTCTCCTCAGAGGGTATTTACATCGAAATCAGCGATCAGGGAGGAAAAGTAGTAAACCGTTCCTTCTTCTTAGAAAAGCATCGGCTCAGTGATAGTCGATTACTGTCCATTCTCAAGTCGAGCGCACCAGGCACCTTGGAGATACGCGGCTTCACCGATCTTGGCAGGATAGTCGTCTATGCCATGCCCTTATCAAGAAATGGGCAGAATCTAGGGACGGTGAAGGTAGTTCGGTCTCTCACTCTCATGGATCGCGCCTTGGATCGCCTACAGCTTCTCCTCTGGTTCCTCTCCGGAGGAGGGCTCATCCTTGCGATCGGTGTGGGAGCAGCTCTGGCCAAGGCGGCGCTCTCACCGATCGATCACATCACCAGGACCGCCCGCCAGATCAGAGCCGAAGGGCTGAACCGCCGTTTGAACCTGAGCGGACCCGATGACGAAGTCACCCGCCTGGCGAATGCGTTCGATGAGATGCTCGATCGGCTGGAGACGGCTTTCCAGCGGGAGAGGCAATTCACGGCTGACGTCTCCCACGAACTGCGCACCCCGCTTACGGTCATCAAAGGAACCGCGGAGGTCGCCCTACGGGGAAAGGACCCGCAGGAATGCACGGAGGCGCTGACTACTGTCGACGGTGAAGTGGATAGGATGACCAACATCATCAACGCGCTTCTCACCCTTGCCCGCGCCGATGCCGGCCAACAGCAATTAGAAACAGAGAGGGTGAACCTGCAAGATCTGGTGGAAGACGTTCTCGCTACCTTCTCCTCCCTTGCCGCTGAGAAGGGGATCTCACTCGATGCAGAGGCTGGAGCGCCGGCAGAAGTGCACGGTGACCGAGAGCGACTACGGCAGCTCTTGCACAATCTGGTGACAAACGCCATCAAGTACACTCAGCGAGGCGGCACAATCACCATTTCTCTGGGAAAGGATGGCGATTGGGCCAAAATAACTGTCGTTGACACGGGGATAGGAATACCGGAGAACGACCTTCCCCATATCTTCGAACGGTTCTACCGCGTCGACCGTGCCCGTTCCCGCGCAAAAGGAGGCGCCGGGCTCGGCCTGTCCATCGTCAAATGGATAGCGCAGGCCCACGGAGGGAGGATTGATGTGGAGAGTGAGGTCGGAAAAGGTAGCACATTCACCGTGTGGTTACCGTGCACCGACTAAGCCATTCGAGAGACACTCAACTAAAGATCCCCCTTGCATAGGTAGTTGATGGTGGCGCTAGCGCGCTGATTCTCCGAGGAGTTCTGCGGTCTTCTCCAGCAGCTCTCGATCGTCATCGGTGAATGCGCTAGCCTTATCGCTGTCGATATCGATCTCACCGATGACTTCATCTCCGGCGTAGATCGGCACGACGATCTCCGATCTGGTCTGCGGGAAGCAGGCGAGGTAGCGTGGATCAGCGTTTACGTCATCGACAACCACCGTCTCTCCCGTGCGCGCGGCGAGGCCGCAGATTCCCTGCCCAACCGGGATACGCACGTGTTGCGTCGCCTCCGGACCGTCCCACGCCCTGAGCACGAGCTCCTCACCCTGGCGCATGTAGATTCCCACCCAGTCAAATTGAGGGATTAGCTTGCGCAGTTCGCGCACGGTGATCTGGCACGCCGCAGCAAAGGAAGGAGCACTCCCGATCTTCTCTCTCAGCGCTTTAATGATGTCGTTCATGTCGATGATTTTAGCTTGCTCACAACGTAGATCAAAGCCCGAACATGAACGGCCTGATGATCGCCCAGGCGATCGTCCCAGTGAACAGTAGTGAGAGCCAGTGAGCGGTGGGGCTGGAAGTACCACGCCACAGGCGATACTCCACGTAACCGAGCAAGGCAAGTAACAGAACCTGCATAATCGACAAGAGCGCTGGCGTCAGTATCATCCTTCCATCTCCTCCCATAATCGCCCAGCAAGAAAGACAATCAACCCAGTTAGTATCAGCATCCCCAGGATATCTCCGTAATGCACGATACCCGGCACGACCATCATCCACCCACTCCCCTCACCCTGGCTCGGAACGCCCGCCAACCGGTCGAAAAATCCGGTGATTCCGGGAGCAACAACCCACCCCGGGAGGTGGTGCTCCAAGCCCATGAGTCCCCTGTAGATCAGGGATACCGGCGTACCGACGCAGATCATTATCACCGCTATCCAGCTTAGGCGCGAAAGGCGGTAGGCGCTTGTGAATAGCACCAATAGAAGGACCCATGCTAGCGTTGGCATCAACAGGGTAACGACACCAAACGCTGGAAATGCCGCCACCAATTGCACGATGCTGGCTGCGTCCAAGTGTGCTCCGGCCTGTAAAAATATCCACCATACGAGTATTCCAAGGCCAATGGCGTAGACCAATCCCACCACCAGGGCAAACACGAGGCGCGCAAGGACATGCAGATAGCCTGGGATTGGGGCAAGGAGGAGCACGCGGTGTTCATCCCGCCGGATCTCAGCGTGCAATCTACCGACCATAAATGAGAGGACGATCACGCCAATAGCGAACGCCACGGAAATAACGAGCGATCGCAGCGCCAACCGGTCTTCGATCCCCTCATTGTTGATCATCATCACGATCCATGTCCACAGCCCGAGCGAACCGATGAGGCCCAATGCCCATCCACGCGAGCTGCGGTATTCCTTCCACAAGAGGGTGCGCAGTCCCTTCATCCCAGCACCTCCAGAAACGTCGATCTCACGCTCTCCCCGCGCTCGCGTAGTTCCTCGGCGAGGGCATCGAGCGCCAGGATGCCTTCTCTCAAGAAGACCACTCGGTCGAACAGGCCTTCAGCCTCGGCAACAGCATGGGTGGAGAGAATGATCGACGCGTCGGCTCGCCACTGTCCCACTATCGACTGAAGGATCCGCTCCCGCGACACAAGATCGATCCCTCCAAGGGGCTCGTCGAGGATGTACAGTGAAGCCTCGCGGGCAAGAGCCATCGCCAGCCGTAACCGTGCTCGCTCTCCCTTGGACATGGCGCCGGCCCTGCGCATTGGGATCTGCAGGGAGTCGAGGAGTGTCCGGTAGCACTGCAGGGAAAAGTCAGGATAGAGACCGGACATGAGGCGCTCCGCGTCCGTTGGGCTCGTCCAACGATAGATGGCATCCGTCTCACCCAGGAACACGAGCTTAGCCCGGTTCCTCCTCGGCGACTCACCGAGCACGCTCACCCTCCCGCGGGTGGGAAGGAGCAACCCAGAAAGCAGCTTGAGGAGCGTCGTCTTCCCGCTTCCGTTCACCCCGAGCAGTCCGATCACCTGCCCCACCGGGATTTCCAGGGTGAGGTCGCGTAGGCCGTAACTCTTTCCGTAGACTTTGGTTACGTCATCCAACATTGCCAGCATCGAGCACCTCCCGTATCACCTTCACCGCTTCTCCAGTTGAGACGGAAAGCGCCTTCACCTCTTGCGCATAGCGATGTGCCGCCGCGATCAGCAACTCGTGCTGTGACACGTGCAGGGGAATATCCGCTCTGATGAACGTCCCCAAGCCACGCCGCGTCTCGATTACTCCCTCTCGCTCCAACTGAGAGTAGGCATGAACTACTGTATTTTGATTGACTTTCAACTGCTGCGCCAGCTCCCGCACCGACGGGAGCCGGTCCTCGGGCTTGAGCAGACCACGTGCGAGTGCACGGTGCACATGATGGGCAATCTGCCGATAGATCGGCCCTGCGGCCATGTCAAGATTCCAAGTGTTTTTCACAGTCATAGTGTACTAGTTTAATAGAACACTTATCGCGTATCAAGACGGGGAAGGGTTCGTGGAGTGATCGCTCTTGTTGCCGGTTTGCTTGACACACCGCCCTGCATGTGTATACTCTGTGAATAAAAGAATCGACGAATCATAGGATCAAACATGCCAAGAGCATTCACCGACGCAGAGAGGAACCGAATTCACCGTAAACTACTCGATGCCGGCCGTTCATGCTTCACCCGCTACGGGTTGAAGAAGACCACAATCGAAGATCTGGTTAAGCTAGTGGGAATAGCCAAGTCGAGCTTCTATCTGTTCTTCGAGAGCAAGGAAGCACTGTACGTCGAGCTGATGATGTCCGAGTTGCCGGCGATGGTTCAGCGCCTGGTCGATGTTTCGTTTGGTGTGACCGACGACACACGAGAGGCGTTGATTCTGCTTCTGAGGGCGATCGTACATGAGATCGAGACGAACGAGTTTGCGCGCATCCTCCTCGACGATCTGGATCAACTGGAACAGCTTTCCGCGGCGATTGACTTCGATGAGGTCATGAAGCAATGGGAAGTCATCTTCGAGCCACTCTTCCAAGCGATCACCACGGCTCAGGCTCAAGGGAAGATCATCGCCGGCGATCCGCAACGAATAATCTACTCTCTTGGGCTGATCAAGCTCATTCCGCTGGGCAAGAACCGCCTACCCAAGGACTTGTATGACTCGATGTTGGAATTCGCTCCACAGGTAATCGCCGATGGATTGACATGCCGCGCTGGGAAGGCAGGGAAAGGGTGAATGCGACAAGTCTACGCATTGCATGGCGCAATCTGTGGCGCCATACGCAGCGCACGGTCCTCATGATCGCCATCGTTGCCTTTGGCAGTTGGGTGATCCTGGTGATGTGGGGAATCGCCGACGGGATGATCCGATCCATGACTGATACGCAGATTGCGTACAACCTGGGCGATCTTCAACTGCGAGCAGTCGGATATGCCAACGATCCGGTGCCATCCAATGGGTTGAGCGCCAAGCAGGTTCTTGGTGTGCAGAAGGTGCTTGCGAACGCCAGCGTCGCTGCTTCCTCCGCGCGATTGGAGACCTACGGCATGCTTCGCAGTTCGTACGGATCCGAGGGCGTGACGATTCGCGGCATCGATCCGATCAAGGAGCAACGCGTCACCAAGTTGCAGGAAACAATCGTTGAGGGCCGCTACATCACGGGGCCGGGTGAGATCCTAATCTCCGCCAAGATGGCTGCATCATTGGATATTCGGCGGGGCGAGCGGGTGGTATTGCTGGCTCAGGGAGAGTCCGGAACGAGCTCGCAGGCATTTCGCGCCGTCGGCTTCTTTGCCAGCAACTTGGGGACATTGGACAGTATTGCGATGATTTCGCTTCAAGATGCACACGCCATGTCCGGATGGAGCGGATTGACCTCGATTGCCATCAATCTGCCGGCCGGCGCGTCGACGAGTCGGTACGTGTCAAGGTTGCAGAAGGATTTGGCGGCTGCCGGCATTGAAGGAATCGAAGTGGCCGACTATTTCGCACTTAACCCATTTGCCCGCATTATGATCCAAGGATCGACGATCAAGATGATCCCAATGGTCATCATGATCGCGCTGATGGCCGGATTTGGCGTCGCTAACACGGCGTTTTACTCGGTGCTGGAACGAACGAGGGAATTCGGCATGATGATGGCGCTGGGCATGAGCCGCAAGCTGCTGGCTCGAGTGGTGTTGATGGAATCGGTATTTGTTTCCGCCATCGGATTCGTTGTCGGTGGCAGCGTCGGATACGGATGCCTCTTGTATCTGTCGCGTCATGGTTTCTCTCTTGGTGGTCTGATGGCGAACTTCTCCGAGCTGGGCATCCCCACCACCTTGTATGCCTCGACGTCCGGATGGTATTGGGTGGCCGCCTTTTCGGTGGTCGTGTTTACGGCCCTAGTTGCGGCCTGGTATCCGGCACGGCGAGCCAGTAGCCTCGAACCAGTGACGGCCATTCGCGAGGGCTAGGAAAGGAGGCATCATGAAGCAAATCATCGCTTGGACAACGCTACTCGCAATCATTCTAATCGGCGTCTCCGCCATCGCCCAGGAAGAGGCCTTGGATGCCGAAGGTATTCTAAATCGCGTCAATTCCGTCTGGCGTGGTGACAGCTTCCACGCAGTGATCGGGCTAGACATCTCCTTGGACGGACAGACGAAGTCTTACAGATTGGAGGTTTGGACCCTGGGCCAGGAGCAGACGCTCATTCGCGTGTTGGAACCTGAGATCGACCTGAATTCGGGCTATCTCCAACTGGGCAACGACCTCTGGTACTACTCGCCGGCCGTCGGTTCCATCAAGCTGCCGTCAGTGGCACTCGGCGACGCTCTGTTCGGAGCAGGCCCTTCACTGGACGACTTGTCCCGTGGAACGCTATCCGATGACTACGACGCCACGGCCGAATCCACGAAAACCGGCTACTTCCTGACTCTCATTCCCCATCCGGATGCGCCCGTGGTGTATGGAAAACTGGAGATCTGGGTCTCCGCCGACTACGTGATGGAGAAGTTGGTCTACTACGACCAGAGGGGCGACGTACTGCAAACGGCCGATTTTACGGACGTTATCAAGGTTGGCGGGCGTAAATTCGCCACCACGATCGTCATCGAAGACGCCTACGGTGACAAGACGATCGAACGGATCGAAGACCCGCAATTCGATCTTGAACTCGACGCGTCGTTCTTCAGCCTGGATACGTTCGCTAGTTGGGCGGATCACTGATGAAGGCGGCCATTAGGCACCTAAGGAGGAATCGGGGGCGCACGATCCTTACGCTTCTCGCCGTGCTGATCCCGGTGTATTTCCTTGTGTCCATGTTCGGGCTCACTAACTCCATCGTGTCCGACATGTTTGAGACGGCCACGCGCATCGACACCGGGCACTTCCAGATTCGACACATCGAACGGCGAGGCATGGGGGCGGCGATTCCGCTGATGCATGATTCCAAATCGGTCCTGGCTGCCCTGGATAAGATCGACGGCATCGAGTGGCGAACCGTTCGGCTGGACATGCCGGCACTGGCCTCAGCCGGTGATCGATCGCAGGCAGTTTACGTCCAGGGAGTCATACCGGAGGAGATCGCGCCGATCAGCTCCATCCGCGATTTGGTCGTCAAAGGGACTTATCTGAAGAACGGCCAGAACGGCGCCGTCATCGGAGAAGAGCTGGCCGCCCTGTTGAACGTAGGCGTAGGTGATCAGATCGTCCTGCTAGGCGCCCATCCCGAGACCGGCCTCGGTGCACTCAAGGTTCCCGTCGTGGGCATCTATCGTGCCCCGATCTCAGCGATGGGACGAACGGTCATTCACACTACTCTGACCACGGCGCGAAGGCTCGCTCGCAGTCCCAACGCCGCGACCGCCGTTGTCGTACGTGTGAGTGGTGTTACTGGTCCCTGGGACGTCGGCAAGATTGAAGCAGTCACCGCTCAGCTGAAAGGATTGCTGCCTGACGATGTGGAGGTGTTGGATTGGCGTAAACTGGCGCCACAGGTGAGCGGGTACATGGCCATTTTGCGTCCGGTCATGATCATCTTCGCCGCCATCTTCTTCGGTCTGGGTGCACTTGTTGTGCTGAACACGCTGTACTTGTCGGTAATGGAGCGTACGCGCGAGCTGGGCCTGATCATCGCGCTCGGTGCGTCTCGATGGCGCGTCATGGGCATGATCCTCACCGAGGCGGGATTGATCACCGTCATCGGTGCGGTCTGTGGAGCCCTCATCGGTGTGGCCTTGGCTTGGATTGTAGAAGCATTAGGCGGCATTCCTCTCCCGGGGGCTGAGCTTGCCGACTACATGAAGGTTGTCGGCATGAAGCCAGTGTTGCACATGATGATTAGCTGGCCCCAAGTGGTCATTTCTGCTGCCGCGATGGTCGGAGTGGCTGTCCTGGCGGCCTGGTTCCCGGCGTATCGAGCCTCGAAGCTCGAGCCGGTGGAGGCGATGAGATATGTCGAATAGCAAAGCACTCATTCAGACGATCGATCTTCACAAGACGTACAAGACCGAGGCTGTCGAGACGCCCGCGCTCAATGGGGTCTCTATCGAGCTCCACGTTGGTGAGTTCACCGCCGTTGCTGGGCCGTCCGGATCCGGGAAATCGACGCTGCTGCATCTGCTTGGGGGGCTCGATCGGCCAACCTCGGGGGAGATCTTCCTCGAAGGGGTAGCCCTATCCGGGCTATCCAAGGATCAACTCGCTCGCTTGCGGATGACGAACATCGGCTTCGTCTTCCAGGCGTACAACCTCATACCCGTCCTCACTGTGCTTGAGAACACGGCGTTCGTCCTCGAACTGCAAGGCGTTGTGCGCGCAGAGAGAATCAAACGCGCACGGAAGATCCTCGCCGAGCTGGGGATCGAGCAGTATGCCGATCAGTATCCGAGTCGCATCTCGGGTGGTGAGCAGCAGCGCGTCGCCGTAGCGCGGGCAGTCGTTGCCGAGCCATCGATCGTCCTCGCCGACGAGCCAACGGCCAATCTCGACACAGCGACGAGCCATGAGTTGATCGACCTGATGCGCCGTTTGAACGAAGAGAAAGGGGCAACGTTCCTGTTCGCTACGCATGATTCTCGCCTTCTCGATCGGGTGAGTCGATTGATAACGATAGTCGACGGCCTGATCACCGAGGATGAGAAGAAACATGATCCATCCGCAGAATAGGGCTCCTTGGCATCTCAAAGGAGTAACCAGCAGTCTTGCTTCGCAGCGGGCATATACCTTCTTGCGTCCTCAGACAATTTAGTCATTCTTTCGCCTATCTGTCCAGTCGCAGGGGTTCACTCCAGGCGCTTGCGTAGCGTCGCAGCTTGTCTGCGACGTTCTCGAGAAGATAATCCTCTCGCTTGCTCGCTAACACTCGCTCAAGAACGCAAAGAGCGCCGAGGACTGCCTTGTCTTCTTCCCTTTTTCCTCTTTGCCGCTTTTCTTCACGTTCTTTGCGAGGGTCTCTTTGCATCTCATTGTCAAACGTCGGAGGCGAGCTCCGCCGCTACGTAAGAATGCCATACAAAGGCGCTTGCGTAGCGTCGCAGCTCGTCTGCGACGTTATCTCTGACGCCACACAGCGCTACATCAAACTGCAACGCAAGGACCAACTCCGCTTAGCCCTTTTAATGCCCCGCAACTTGCTGCGGGGTTATTTACGTGTTTTTCCTGATAGCCGAATGCCGATTGCTATTCCGCTCCAGATCACCCTTTTACCGCATACAACAAACACGCACCGCACCTCAATGACCATTTCCGAGAAGTACAGAAAGGGACCGAAAATGCCAGTCCAGATCAGCACATACCGGCCTTGGAAAGGTATATCAGCACTGAGGAGGACAGCGCAGGTCTTGACAGAGAGGCTCGGTTGTGCTATAGTGAATTTGGGTACGAGAGCCCAATCGCAGGAGTGGGCATACAAAAGAAACAGAAGGTGTGTGTGCTCGCTCCTGCACAACAAAGCTCGATGCGGAAAGGGGAAGAGCAGAGCAGGAGAGGGAATACCTGATCTGCTTGCGGTAAAGGTGAGTACGAAGGAGCAGTTGAGCTAAGAACTACCTCACAAACGGGAATAGTGCTTTTGACAAGAAGCGTGCTCTCTCGCGAGCGGTGGTAACAAGGTTAACTAACTTCTTCAACAACCGGTAAGGAGGGAATCTTGAAGAAAGCTCTCGTAGTAGCGATGGTAATGGTATTGGGGCTCGGAGTGCTGGCTTTTGCCGGCCCACTCACGGGCACGTGGGACATGAGTATTTCGATTGATCCAGGGGCAACGCAGGCTGGTGACTTGTTCATAAGCCTGAAGATCGGAAGAGCACACG
>CAJVYM010000021.1 GCA_913009415.1 uncultured bacterium | reverse complement strand
TTTTTTTTAATGCTCCGGCGCCCCCCGCGATCTCCACTCTTTCCCTACGCGATGCTCTTCCGAGCTTTCAGGTTTGCATAGAGGTATTGGGCGGTGTCGGCAAAGGCGGTAAAAACCAGCACTTTCTGATTGCCGTCGTTAAGGGGGTGACTGATCTTGTTCCGAATCAGACGTTTCAACTCCTGAAGCTTGGCGTCCCGGTCCGCAGTGACAGCGGCGGCTTTCTCGTGGATGGCAATCAGCTGCGTACGGTCTTTCTTGAGATCCCTTTTCCATTCTTTGCGCTTCAGGTGCTCCAACCGGATCGAGAGCTTCTTGCCTACCGTCAAGCGTTCCAGTAGATCTGCTTCCTCTTCCTCGCCTTGGTCGTTGAACAAATCGGGGCTCGTGTATTCATTAAAGTTGCCTTCGAAATAGTCGATCTTCTCCAACAGGTCATCGATCTTCTTAATCGTGCGGTCGATCGATATGGCGAAGCTGTGCACGGAGCTTTCGAGGCGTTTCAGGTAGTTTGTGCGCATCATGCCAATCAGATAGAACTCACGCTTCCTCTGGTCATTGAAAAGGAGCAGTTGCTCACCGTCCTTAATGTAGCGGTTTACATAGGTGTCTTCGATGTATGCGGACGGATTGAAGATCGTCAGCTTGTATTCGGAGATTGCTGCGTGCAGGTCATCGTAGGACGGGAAGTATCCTTTGATATCTGTGGTTGGGTACAGCGCTATCGGTTTGAGTCTTTTGGGAAACTCGCCCATCTCCTCGGATCCATAATAGCTGATTATGTGTCTGCGGGAACGCGCTATTGTTAGTTCGTCAAGCAGTTTGAAGAACGTGGAATCCAAGACATCTAATAGGCGTCTGACCTTGCGTTCCGGGTTCTTCTTCGGATCCGCCCACTGCGTGAAGTTGGTCTGCGCATTCTTCATCACCTGGGCAATGCTGGATATGTCAAGCGATTCGTGGAAGGCCGTGTCCTGATCCTGCGTGATGAGCAGGAACTGGTTTCGCAAATCCTTGAGACGGTTGTTCACCGGCGTTGCCGATAGCAGCAGCACCTTGGTATCCACGCCTGCCTTAAGAGCCCGCTCCATCAGAAATTCATAACGTGTAGTCTTGCGGGTGCCGTCCTCCTGGACTTTTCCGCGAGCGTTATTGCGGAAGTTGTGAGACTCATCAATAACCACGAGATCATAATTGCCCCAATTATGGGTTTCATAGATGTCTCGTCCCAAATCAGTATGTGCCAGTACAGTGAACGCAAACCGATCCTTGAGAAGTGGATTGCGTGTGTCGTTCTCGCGATAGATCTTCCAGTTATCCTCCAGCTTCTTGGGGCAGAGAACGAGAACGCGACCGTTGAGAAGCTCAAAGTACTTGATGACTGCCAAGGCTTCGAAAGTTTTCCCCAGGCCGACGCTGTCTGCGATAATGCACCCGTGATGCTTCAAGATCTTGTTGATTGCGCCCTTTACGCCGTCTTTCTGGAAGTCATAGAGCATGTCCCAGACGGCGGATTCAAAGAAGCCGGTTCTCTCGTCGAGGAGTCCACCACGCTCTGCCTCCGACAAGTAATCCTCAAAGATGTGAAAGAGGGTCTTGAAGTAAATGAACTCCGGCGAATGATTCTGATATAACTGAGCAAGGTAGTCTAAGACCTTAGCATTGACGTCTTCAACGAGGGCTTTGTCGTCCCAGACCTCATCAAACCAGTTCTTCAAGTCTTTTCGATCTCTGGTGCTATCAACCTCCAGGTTAAGCTCGATGTTATTGCCCGAAGCGGCCAGACCAAGACCATGTACTGTAAAGTTCGAGCTTCCGATAATGGCTTCTTGAACGCCATTGTTGTCTATGTGATACATCTTGCCGTGGAGAAATCCCGGTTTGATAATCGACCTGATATCGACTTTCCTCTCCAGCCAGTCGGAGCATTCTTTAGCTATTCGTTTTTGCTGAAGCCGGTTGTACAATGAGAGCGCGTCCTCTTCAATTCGGAAGGCCTTCTTTTCGGTCTTGTCAGGGTCGAGGGATTTAATGAAACGAGGTTCGCCAAACAGGAATCTCAGGTGTTCAATGCCATCTAGTTGTTCCTTGAGAGCCGCGTAAGCGTAGATTGTGAAGTATGCGGAAACAAACGACAGGTCTGAGCCTTCAAGGATCTTGCTTCTAAGGAAATCGCCTATCGCCCCACGATGATGGTTATCCCAGATACCGGATGTGCTAAGCCTAGAAGGTATCATGTACATCCTGTCTGTTGATGCCGGTACTTTATCATTTCTGCCCTTCTCTGGTGCTGTCCACTATCGCCGTTTCAATCTGCGCTAGGTATCTGACGGGTTTTCATCTGGACGAACCCACAAAAACTCGTTTACATTATATGAAACCCAGCTCATTCGTCAACTGGTTTTCGTTGCGTCTTCAGATGAAAGCGAGCAAAGGGCTGGTACATGAACTGAGATTGCCTCCCGTTCGACAAGGAGCCTTGCCCACTGCTTAAGAGCAGTATGCATAACAAGATCAACCGGTTAGTTGAGAAGATCCTGCTAGTAGGAAATATCCCTGCCTTCCCGAGACGGGGCACTCAAGCGCCATCTCTTGTAGAATAAGAAGGTTGAGAGCAACTGTAAGGTGTATAATAAGCCAGAACAGCTGTGGGAGGAAAAGCGACAATGAAAAACGAATTCACAGCAGTCATCAAGCGTGACGGCGAGTGATACATTGCATACTGTCCGGAGATCCCAGGAGCTAACGGACAAGGGAAGTCCAAGGAAGAAGCACGGGACAACCTGACCGATGCGATCTCTCTGATTCTCCAAGATCGTCGCGAAGAGGGCCTGTGTGGTGTCCCCGCAGATGCCATCAAAGAAACGATCACGGTTCAGTGAAACGCGAGCGGCTGCTGAGGCATCTCCGTAAGGATGGGTGTTATCTCAAGCGTGAAGGGAGATCTCCTTCCTTGTGGATAAATCCGGTAACTGGAGTTATGGAAGCAGTTCCGCGGCATTCTGAGATTGCAAATAAGCTTGCCCGTAAGATATGTCGCCATCTGTCGGTTCCAGATATCGATCGCTGAAAACTTCTTAGTATTCTTACGGTGAACTAGAATTAGGCTGTTAGACCATGAACTTCAAGATAGCGACGTATAACGCAAATTCGATTAGAAGCCGGATCACGCTCGTTCAGGATTGGCTTTCCCGCGAGAGGCCGGATGTCCTTTGTATCCAGGAGACCAAGGTGCAGGACCAGGACTTCCCGCGGGAGGCATTCACCGAGGTCGGCTACCACGTCGTCTTCCGTGGGCAGAAGGCGTACTCCGGAGTGGCGATCGCATCGTTGGATGAGCCGGAGGCGGTGTCATTCGGGCTGGATAGCGAGCCAAGGGACGAACCGAGGTTGATCACCGCAAAAGCGCATGGAATCACGATTGTCAATTCCTATGTGCCACAGGGAAGATCGGTCGACTCGGAGATGTTTACCTACAAATTGGAGTGGTTCGACCGCCTGCGCGATTACTTCGATCGCAACTTTTCTCCCGATAAGCCTGTCGTTTGGTGCGGAGATCTAAACGTCGCCCCGCAAGAGATCGATGTGCACAATCCGAAGCGCCTGGCAAAGCACGTCGACTTCCACCCGCAGGTACGGGAAGCGTTGGCCAAAGTAACAGAGTGGGGATTCGTCGACGTTTTTCGCCGCCATCATCCGGATGAGCTTGGTCAGTACACGTTTTGGGATTACCGCGTGCGCGGTGCGCTCGACCGGAACCTCGGCTGGCGCGTGGACCATATCTACGCCACTCCTCCCCTCGCTGAAAAATCGGTGAATGCCTGGATCGATCGCGAGGCACGCGCAGCGGACAAGCCATCCGATCATACGTTTCTTGTCGCCGAATTCGCGCTTTGATTGGCCTTCACACGCAGTTTAACCAACGCTACCCCGCGTTAACATCGTCCTGATAGGAAATTGCACGCAGAGTGCTAATTAGCTGAGGAACCTTCTTCTGAACAATATCCCATAGTGTCTCATCGTCCAGTCCAAAGTAGGCCTGGGCAAGGACATCGCGTAGCCCAGCGATTCCACGCCAGGCCACCTGAGGATAACGATCACGGACTTCGGGAGGGATTTTCTTGGCCGCTTCGCCTATGATTTCCAAATTGCGCAGCACCGCATCGTAAGCCATGTCATTGTCCATAAACGACTTCAGATCAAACCCTTCCGTGTATTGACGCACCTTCACTGCGCTCTTGACAATGTCCTGAAGAAAGAGGGACCAACTACGTGACACGTACAGCCTCCTGTTCGACAATCGGCCTTACCGACGTCCTGAGAGCTGTGCTCATGACAAGATCAACTGGTTGGCCTAGAAGATCCTCCAAATAGAGCTTGAGTCCCATGTACCCATCAAAACCGGGTGAACTGGCAAACTCAACAAGCACGTCCACATCGCTTTCGTCTGTTGCGTCCCCTCGTGCTACTGATCCAAACAGGTATAAGGACCTGACACCGAATGCTGTAATATCCTTGCGGTGGGAGGACAGGATCTTGATGATTGCCTCTCGCTTATCACTATTGTTCTTCATGCTTTTTCTTCCCCGCCATGGAACAACATAACAGAATAGTACCACTTCCGGGAATCACCGACCAAAGTGGCGACGGTTCCAGTGTCGTCAAGAGCGATTCAGCTAGCCATTGTAAAGATTGAGTTTAAGGCTGCTTGCCACTCTGCGCATCTTCGTGAAACGTCTCAGTATGTCATGTCACAAGGCTTAGCCAAGCCCAGCCAGTTCTCGCACTTTTGCGATGTTCTCGCGCGCTATAACGCGTGCTTTCTCCGCTCCTTGCGCGAGGATCTCATCAACCTTGCCCGATGCGGCGAGCTCTGCTCTACGGGCCTGAATCGGCCGCAGGACGGCCATCAGGTTCTCGAACACGGCGTCCTTCAGGTGGGAGTACATGAGCTTCCCGGCACCGAAGTCCGCCTTTAACTCAGACACGATCGATGTATCGCCGAGCATCTCAGTCGATAGCTCCAGGATTTCAAACAGTGTCGCCACGCCGGGGGACATCTCCTCTCCAGCGGTGAGGCCGGTGTCGGTGACCGCGGAGCGGATCTTCTTCTGAATCGATTTCTCGTCCTCCATCACCCCAATGTAGTGAGCCTCGCCGGCGCTCTTGCTCATCTTGATCGTTGGGTCAGCAAGTGACATGATCCGCGCCCCTTTCCCCACGATCGGGTCCGGTTCGGGGAAGAACTCTCCAAAACGGGAGTTGAACCGCCGCGCGATGCGCCGCGAGAGTTCTAGGTGCTGTACCTGATCCTCGCCGACTGGGACGCCCTGCGTGCGATAGAGGAGGATGTCCGCCGCCTGCAAAATGGGGTAGGTGAACAGGCCAGCGGAGATGAACTTCCTTCCGGCCGACTTGTCCTTGAACTGAGTCATGCGAGTGAGGTCCCCGTAGGAGGTGACGCAGCCGAGGATCCACGCAAGTTCGGTATGCTCGGGAACAGCCGACTGGATGAACATGATCGAGCGTTGCGGATCGATTCCGCAGGCCATCAGATCAAGGGCCATGTTGCGCGACGCCTGACGCAGAGCGGTGGGGTCGACCTCAATTGTGATCGCGTGATAGTCTACAACGCAGTAGACGCACTCGTGATCTTCTTGAAGCGCAACCCAATTGCGCAGCGCGCCGAAGTAGTTGCCGATATGCGGTGTCCCGGTCGGTTGAATTCCTGAGAAGATTCTTGTCACAGTCTCCACCTCTTTCCCTTAATTGCTAGGCCGTAAGCGAGCGCGCAAGGGGCGCGATCCGCGCTTTCACCTCGTCATCTTGGCGAGTATAACGGTCAGTCTTTGCCCGCCGCAAGGAGATCGTCCTTGATCGATTAGCGCGCTCTGCCGTATCATACGTACGGGGGTTAGATGACAGAAATCTCTGGTATCACGAGTACGGCCGCTCTCGGCTTAACTCGCGTAAGAGCGGGTTGGGGTGGGAGCGCGCGCTGCAAGTGCATGTTCTTCTGCCCCCTTGGCTCCTCCATTTCCTCTTCAAGTATCAATACTTCCCCACTAAAGCCACATGCAAGCAACCAAGCGTTTCTAGGGAGGCAAGATGTGCTCACAAACTGATCCACTATTTGCCGATCAATCGCAGCGTCTGCGGAGAGTGAGGAAACTAGCGGAGGCAGGGGTGACGATCGTCGATCCGGAGCGGACCTATATCGATTCTGGAGTGAAGGTGGCCGTAGGTACGCAGATCTTTCCGGGGACACATCTGCGTGGGAATACGGTGATCGGCGCACGGTGCGTAATTGGCCCGGACTGCTACATCGAAGATTCGATCATCGAGGATGACTGTCGCGTGCGTTACTCCGTCCTCGAAGAGGCCCGCGTGCGCAGCGAGACGACAATCGGCCCGTATGCACACCTGCGGCCAGGGGCGGACGTCGGGCCAAACGTACGGATCGGAAACTTCGTTGAGGTGAAGGCCTCCCGCGTGCGGCGTGGGGCGAAGGCGGGGCACCTGACCTACCTCGGCGATGCGGATGTGGGCGAAGACGTAAACATCGGCGCGGGGACGATAACCTGCAACTACGACGGCAAGGATAAGCACCACACGAATATCGGTAAACACGCGTTTATCGGCAGCAACACGTCCTTGGTCGCACCGGTGAGTATCGGTGATGACGCGTTTGTCGGTGCCGGTTCGACGATAACGGAAGACGTGCCGGATGGGGACCTGGCGCTTGGTCGCGCGCGCCAGGTAAACAAGAAGAGGAAGGATTAAAGGGAGGGACAGGCCCAATGATTGGAAGGGAATTGAAGCTGCTGTGCGGAAATGCAAACCACCCGCTGGCCGACGAGATCTCCTACGCTTTGGGGATCGATCTGTGTGACGCCACAGTCGACCGGTTCAGCGATGGCGAGGTGCGCGTGCGAATCCGCGAGACGGTGCGCGGTGCGGACGTATTCGTCATTCAACCGACTTGCCCGCCGGTCAACGATCATCTGATGGAACTCCTGGTCATAATTGACGCTCTGCGACGCGCATCGGCGCGCAAGGTGATCACGGTGATTCCCTACTACGGCTACGCGCGACAGGATCGCAAACACACCGGCCGCGTCCCGATCACCGCCCGGTTGGTGGCAAACCTCCTGGAGACGGCGGGGGCGGATCGTGTCCTAACAATGGATCTTCACGTCGGTCAGATTCAGGGGTTCTTCAACATCCCGGTGGACAACCTGCAAGCCGATCCGATCTTCGCTAATTACTACAAGAAGCGCGACGCCGATGGGGATGAGACGATCATCGTCTCCCCAGACGCAGGAGGAGCGGTGCGCGCTCGCCTCCTTGCTGAGCGTGTTGATCTGCCGATCGCCGTGCTCGAAAAACGTAGATCCGTCGATGGAGCGCAGGTACAAGTCGTTAATGTCATCGGTGATGTCTCCGGCAAGCGGGCGATCCTCGTCGATGACATCGTATCCTCGGGCTCGACTCTCATCCTCGCGGCGAACGCCATCCTGGAACACGGCGCAACGGAGGTGCACGCCTACTGTACACACGGAGTATTTTCAGGAAACGCGCTGGAGGCGTTGGCACAGTCGCCCTTGAAAAAGGTGGTCGTTACCAATACCATCTTCCAGGAACAGGCGGAGAAGAGTGATATTGTCGAGTACATCCCCGTGGGAGAACATCTGGCGAAGACCATTCGTCGGATCTTCGAAAACAAGTCAGTAAGCCACCTTTTCCCACATTACTAGAAGAACTGTAGGAGTGGAAATGTCTGTAACACTGAACACTAAGTTGCGCCCGGCAGGAAAGGCGAATGCCCTACGCCGTGAAGGGCTCATACCGGCGATAGTCTATGGTCCAACCATGGAGAATATCCCTCTTGTCATAGCAAGGCGCGACCTGCACGGCCTTTTTTCACGGATTACGCGTAGTTCGCGCATTGAACTGTCGATCAGTGGCGATGAACAGGCAGAAACGATCGACGTTTTCGTGAAGAGAGTGCAGTACAATGCGATCACCGACGAGCCGATCCATGTCGATTTCTACCATCCCGACCCCAACACGCCACTCAAGCTACACGTCCCAATCAAGGTCGTCGGTAAAGCGCCCGGGCAAGAAGCAGGCGGATTCCTGAATGTCCTCTTTGACACAGTGCGCGTGTACGGTCTTTCCAAGGATATCCCAAGCCTAATCACACTTGACATAAGCGAGCTTGAAATAGGTGAGGGTATCCGTGTACGCGAAGTTGCCTTTGGCGAAGTTACACCTCTTCTCTCACCGGAACGCTCATTGGTGACGATCGTATCGCCGCGCGGTATGGAGATTGAAGAGGAAGAGGAAGAGGAAGCGATGTTGGAGACTGCAGCAGCTGAAGAGGGCGCACCCGCTGAGGGAGCAGAGGGCGAGAGCAAAGAGGAATGATTGAAGGCCGTCTTCGGGCTGGGAAACCCAGGGCTTGAATACGCGCTTAGTCGGCACAATGTCGGATTCGATGTCATCGATCTCTATCGCAAACATCACGCTCCGCGATTGAAAGCGCGTTTGATCGGTTCAGCGCTTGTTTACAAGAGTCGCGATCTTTTTCTCGTCAAGCCAATGACGTACATGAACGCCAGCGGTGAGGCGGTAAGAGCGATCATCGACCGCTTCGGGATTGGTCGCGAGGATGCGCTCATCGTCTACGATGATCTCGATATTCCCTTGGGCGAGATGAAGATCCTCGCGGCAGGAGGACCAGGATCGCACAAGGGGATGATCTCCGTTATTTCGGCCCTTGGAAGCGAAGAGATTCCACGATTGCGGATCGGAATCGGAGGCGAGAGGCGTCCGCGAGATCAAATGGACTACGTCCTTGGCAGGTTCACTGATAGCGAATGGGAGACCATTTTCCGCGTTTTCGAGCGCAGTGTCGAAGCGATCAATACATTCCGAACAGAAGGCATAAACACCGTCATGACCCGCTTCAACAGGCGCCGCCGGGTTGTGAACGATGACTAGAAGTCTATACTCTGGCATGTGATAAGGGTGTGTCTGATTCCAGGAGGAAACGACGATGTACGACCGATTCTCGCGTGAATCGATGGAGATAATAGCCTTCTCTCAAGACGAGGCGGAGGAATGGCGCCACAGCTATGTGGGGACGGAGCACCTCCTTCTCGCCTTCCTACGGACGAAGGAGAGCAACGTTTTCCGCTTCCTCACCACGCACGGCGTGACCTACGAAAAGGTCTCTAATTTGCTGGAATCGGAAAAGGGACACGGAAAGGTCCGCCTCTCCGCCGATGACCTCGAACCGACGCCGCGCCTGAAACGCGTGATGAAGATCAGCTTCGAGGAAGCCCGCCGTGCCGGACTGAATACGATTCGCCCGGAGCATTTGCTGATGGGGATGCTGCGCGAGAGCGAAGGGACCGGTGCGGCGATCCTCCTGCACTTAGGGATAGACCTCAGCAAGACACGCGCTTATTTTCTCCCCTCCGCCGGCGTGGGAATGGCCCTGCGAGCGACGCGACGCCCCCAACAGCAACGAAAGAGCGATCTCTCGAATTTCGGTCGCAACCTGATCGAGGAGGCCGAGGCCGGGCGCCTCGACCCCGTGATCGGACGCGATGGAGAGATGGAGCGGATCATCCAGATACTCAGCCGCCGCAAGAAGAACAATCCGGCGTTGATCGGGGAGTCGGGAGTGGGAAAGACGGCGATAGTCGAGGGCCTGGCGCAGAAGATCGTAACCGGTGATGTCCCGACCATCCTTCGCTCCAAGGAGATCATCGAGCTCGACATGGCGTCGATCGTTGCGGGGACGAAGTACCGCGGCGAATTCGAACAGCGCTTGAAGACCTTAATCAATCAGGTAATGGAATCAAACAATATCATCCTGTTCATCGATGAGCTGCAGACAGTCGTCGGCGCCGGCGGTGCCGAAGGAGCGATCGATGCTTCCTCGATCCTCAAGCCCCCGCTCGCCACCGGAGCAATCCAGTGCATCGGAACGGCCACCCTCGACGAATATCGCAAGTCCGTGGAGAAGGACCCCGCGCTGAAGCGCCGCTTCAAGACGATCCTCGTGGAAGAGCCCTCCGTGGAAGAGACGGTGAAGATCATGAAGGGCCTCCGGTCGCACTACGAGCGCCACCACGGGGTGAAGATCACCGATGAAGCCCTGTACCAAGCGGCCCGCCTCTCGGATCGCTACGTCACCGACCAGTTCCTTCCCGACAAGGCGATCGATCTGATCGATGAAACAGCGGCGCGAATCAAGCTCCAGAGCTCATTTCTGCCGGACGACGTGCGTGAGTTGATGAGCGACATAGAAGACTTGGACGAGCAAGAGCACGAAGCCGTTGCCGCTCAGGATTATGAGACGGCGGCGCGCTTGCGCGATCGCAAGGCGGAGTTAGAGGAAGAGATCGAGCGCTTGAACGATGGTCAGCACCTTGCGGGCGAGCTGCAAGCGACGGGAAAGGACGTGGCCCAGGTCGTCTCCATGTGGACGGGAATTCCCATCGGACACGTCCAGGAAGAGGAAACGACGCGCTTGGTGCACATGGAAGGCAATATTCACGATCGGCTTATCGGGCAGGACGACGCCGTACAGGCGATCTCTCGCTCGATCAGGCGAGCCTACGCCGGGGTGAAAAACCCCCGTCGCCCTGTTGGCGTGTTCATGTTCCTCGGGCCGACGGGAGTGGGAAAGACCGAGCTTTCAAAGACCCTGGCCGAATTCCTGTTCGGCGATGAGGACGCGCTGATCCGCGTCGACATGTCCGAGTATATGGAGCGTTTCTCCGTCTCTCGCCTGACCGGTGCGCCTCCGGGATACGTCGGTTACGAAGAGGCCGGCGAATTGACCGAAAAGGTGCGGCACCGGCCGTACTCCGTGATCCTGTTCGACGAGATCGAAAAGGCCCACCGCGACGTGTTCAACATCCTCCTGCAGGTGATGGAGGACGGGATCCTGACCGACTCGCAGGGTCGGCGCGTCGACTTCCGCAACGCAGTCCTCATCATGACATCGAACGTGGGAAGCGAGCTGATCACCGATCGCGGAACGCTCGGCTTCAGCGACGACGAGGTTGACTCGGAAGAATCGTACAAAGAAATGAAGGATCGTGTGATCGGTGAGGTGCGCAAGGTCTTCCGTCCGGAGTTCCTGAACCGCCTCGACGACGTCATTGTCTTCCATCAGCTGACGCGCGAGCAGGTGTTGGAGATCGCCAACTTGATGATCGCCGAGCTGAAGGAACGCCTGCAGGAAGAGCACGAAATGACGCTCACGCTCGACGATTCGGCGAATGAACTGCTGCTCGAGCAGGGGTACGACTCCAAGTACGGCGCGCGGCCGATGCGTCGGGCGATCGAACGGCTGATGGAGAATCCGATCTCCGAGCTGATCCTCAATCGTTCCTTCGAACACGGCTCGACAATCGTCGCCTCGGCGGACGGCGAGGAGATGCGTTTCACCCGGAGCAAGTAGGATGTCCTACCGCTGTAGTCACTGCGGCTACCAGTCGGTGAAGTGGTTCGGGAAGTGTCCCAACTGCGGCGAGTGGGATACGTTGGTCGCCGCTGCGGATGAGAAGAGAGAGGACCGTTCCTGGATCGGGGAGGAAGTCCTCCCGATCAGCCGCATCGACCTTGGCGAGGTCGATCGCCTTCAGTGTGGAATCGGCGAGGTTGACCGCCTCCTCGGCGGTGGCCTCGTTCCCGGAGGGGTGATCCTGTTCGGCGGCGAGCCTGGGATCGGAAAATCGACGCTGCTCCTGCAGATCGCGCAGGGGTTCGCTGAACGCTACGGGCATGTCCTCTACGTCTCCGGTGAAGAATCAGCCGCTCAGATCAAGCTGCGTGCCAGCCGACTCGACGTATCGAGCGACCACCTATATATCCTCTCCGAACAGAGCCTCCACCGTATCACTGCGGCGGTGGAGAAGATCAACCCTAACCTGTTAATAATCGACTCCATCCAGACAACGCTTTCTGAAGATGTGCCCGGTGAAGCGGGGAGCGTGCGCCAGATGCGCGAGTCGAGCGCCGAACTTACGCGGCTCACCAAGGGGCGCAAGATGGCGACCTTCCTCGTCGGACACATCACCAAGGGCGGAGCGTTCGCTGGGCCGAAGACGGTGGAGCACCTCGTCGACGTGGCGATCTACCTCGAAGGTAACCGCGGGGAGGACGTGCGGATCTTAAGGTCGGTCAAGAACCGCTTCGGGAGCACGGACGAGGTGGCCGTGTTCCAGATGCAAGCGAGTGGGTTGAAAGCGATCACCGATCCGTCCCGCTTCTTCCTGGCTGAGCACCAGGACGAGCCGCGCCCGGGAACGGTGGTCGTCCCCATCCTCGAAGGGACACGGCCGATATTGGTCGAACTGCAGGCACTCGTCTCCCCGACCGGTGGCTACGGCGTGCCGCAACGCAGGTGCAGCGGCCTCGACTACAACCGCATCCTCCTTCTGTTAGCCGTGATCGAGAAGCGACTGGGGGTGAATACCTCCGGGGCGGACGTCTATCTCAGCCTCGCCGGAGGTCTGGAGACGCGAGAGCGCGGAACCGATCTTGGAGTAACGGCAGCGATTGTCTCCAGCCTGCGCAACAAAGCACTTCCCAAGCACACGGTGATCGTGGGCGAGGTCGGCCTGACCGGCGAAATCCGCGGCGTGAAGAGACTGCGCGAGCGGATCAACGAGGCGGGAAAGCTCGGATACGAACAGATAATAGTCCCCAGCAAGGGACGTCCAACGACGCGGACGAAGATCGAAGTAATACCGGTGGAGACGATCGAACAGGCGATGAATGCGCTCGGCATAATCTAAGAATTGAGTAATCGGGAGATTGAGTGGTTTGACACCACAATCTGCCGATGATCCGATCACTCAATGATTCAATAGACTTAGGGGAGGAACGATGACTGATACACGCATGGAGAAGCTCAACAAAGCGGCGGCAACCCTCAGCGCGAAGCTGCCAAAGGTGCCGGAGATTGCGCTCGTGCTCGGGTCTGGCCTGTCACAGGCGTTCGGCATCCCCGGTGAAGGAATGACGATTCCGTGGAGAGAGATCCCCGGATTTCCGCTTCCCACGGTCGCTGGGCACGCCGGCGAGTTCTGGGCCGGCGAGGTGAACGGCAAGCAGTTGCTGTTGCAGCGCGGACGAACTCACTACTACGAGGGGTACTCGATCGATGATGTGGTCTTCGCTACACGACTGTTCGCCCTGCTGGGGATCAAGACACTGATCGTCACCAATGCCTCTGGAGCAGTAAACAGGGACTTCTCCGCGGGAGATCTCGTCCTAATCACAGATCATATCAACATGCTCGGCACGAACCCGCTACGCGGATCGAACCTCGACGACCTCGGACCGCGCTTCCCGGACATGTCCGCTGCCTATTCTCCTCGGCTGCGCGCGCTAGCCCAGGAAGAGGCGGCATCGGCAGGGATCACTCTCAAGGAAGGCGTGTACCTGGCAACGCTCGGTCCGTCGTACGAATCGCCCGCGGAGATCAAGGCGTTTCGCGCCCTGGGAGCTGACCTGGTCGGGATGTCCACCGTTCCCGAGGTGATCGCTGCTCGCCATGCGGGAATCGAGGTGCTGGGGATATCCTGCGCTACGAACCTTGCCGCGGGGGTGGATCCGAAGGCGACCCTGTCGCACGCTGAAGTGATCGAGACGACGAAGCGCGTTGGTGGCACGATGCGCCAGCTAATTATGGCCATCATCACACGCGTCTAGAGTGATTGTAACGCGGATTCTACATGGCCTTGCATCCACTAAGACTGTCTGTATAATCTCGCCGCGTCGAGGGGCAAGCTAAGTCTTGCCCCTTGTCCGCACGAATAGCTTTTAAGCTCTTAGGAGGTTGTAACCATGGCCAATGGCCCAACGCTGAATCCGTTTGAGATTTCTCAACGGCAGCTCGATAAGTCGGCAAAGAAGCTGAACCTTGATCCACAAGTGCACGCGCTTCTGCGCGAGCCGATGCGGACACTTGAGGTTCACTTTCCGGTGAAGATGGATGATGGGACGACAAAACTGTTCAAGGGATTCCGTGTGCAGTACAACGATGCCCGTGGACCCACAAAGGGCGGTCTCCGCTTTCACCCTGAGGAGACGATCGACACCGTAAAGGCACTCGCGGCTTGGATGACGTGGAAGTGCGCCGTTGTCGACATCCCGTACGGCGGTGGAAAGGGTGGTGTCATCTGTAACCCCAAGGAGCTCTCGGCAGGGGAATTGGAGAGACTCGCGCGCGGCTACATCCGGGCCATCGGCCGGTTCATCGGACCGGAGAGGGACATTCCGGCACCCGATGTCTATACAACCCCACAGATCATGGCCTGGATGATGGATGAGTACTCCAAGATGGTCGGCTATAACACCCCCGGACTGATCACCGGCAAGCCGATCCCGGTCGGTGGATCGCTCGGACGCGGTGACGCGACCGCTCGTGGCGCGGTTTACACGGTCCTCGAAGCTGCCAAGGTCCTCGGCATGAACCTCAAGGATGCAACCGTCGCCATTCAGGGCTACGGGAACGCCGGCTACTTCGCGGCCAAGCTGATGAAGGAACTGGCGGGCAGCAAGATCGTTGCGGTCAGTGACTCCCGTGGTGGTGCTTATTCCGCCGATGGAATCGATCCCGAAGCAGCGTTCGAGCACAAGAAATCCATGGGTTCGGTCTCCGGCCTTGCAGGGACGAATAAGATCACAAACAGCGAACTCCTCGAACTCGATGTCGATGTCCTCATCCCAGGAGCGATCGAGAACGTAATCACCGACAAGAACGCTAATGCGATCAAGGCCCCTCTCATCGCCGAAGTGGCAAACGGACCCACGACCCCTGAGGCCGACGAGATCCTTGCCAAGAACGGCAAGTACATCATCCCTGATTTCCTGTGCAACGCCGGTGGTGTAACCGTCTCCTACTTCGAGTGGGTGCAGAACATCGGTGGATACTACTGGACGCTGGAAGACGTGCATGCGCGGCTGGAGAAGAAGATGGTCGATGCTTTCCATGCCGTCCACGAAATGGCGCAGAGCCAGGACGTCGACAATCGTGTCGCGGCATACATGGTAGCGGTACAGCGCGTTGCCGAGGTAATGAAGCTGCGCGGTTGGGTGTAGTAACCTTACGACCAATAGCATGACTTCAAATGCGGGCCTTCAGAAAGGGAGGTCCGTTTTCTATATTGCCTTAGGGGTCACTGAAAGATCTTTATTCTTGGTGTTTTGATGGATAGTCGTGTTCTATAGCGACTGCACACCGATCGGAGCGCCAAAACACCAAGAATAAAGGTAGACCCGTACTACTCTAAAACTCGAAATTTTGCGCATCTGCTACTGTAGAATATGCGTAACATACATCGGATGTTCCCCTGTCCAGAGTCAGGAAATCCCCTTCTGGTCAGGAGTTGCTCGTTTTAAGGGTTGCGTTGTGCCCACTAAAGACAAACACACACTACTTGGTTTCTGTCTCAGCAAGTTGTACTATGTACTCACGATGGGGATCGATACTTCAGGTCGCAAAAGTGGACTTGTTTGAGGTACTTGCCAGTAGCGCAAGGGCAAGTGTGCCCACTAAGAAAAAGCTGCTATCTCAGCACAAAAGCGGCAACAAATGAGGGTTTGCGCCCGCATGATTCTTTCCCAACGCAAGGGAACATCCGATACATCCCTTAGTTTGTGTTTGAGTTTTCCGTTGGACCCGTACGATCGACGCTTCGAGGTCGCCAATGGTCGATCGCAGCCTTTGAGTGTAGAATAACAGAGGTAATCTGTCGGTTGTCTTGCCCCTCAAGATGAGGTCATCGTTTTTGAGGGGCACATCACACGTGTAAAAGGAGATTTTGTATGGCAAATGTAGACGAGCTTGAGGCCCTACTGCGGCCACCGGAACTGGAGATGCCACCCTACCCGCCGAAGGTGATCACTCTGGCCAGTGGGGAGAAGATGGTGGTGCGACAGCTCGATCGGGAGGAGGTTCCAATCCTTCTTGAGGCGATTTACCCGCTGCTGTGGGTGGAGCGCGATTACTATGACATCGTGTCGGCGCGTCTGTTTGGGGAACTCCTTGCTTACAAGCGCTATCGCGTGAAGAACGAGTACGTTCTGGTTGGCCTCATCGATGGTTTGCTCGCCGGAATGGTCAATGGGCACATGGTCGATGAGAAGGTCGGGATGAGCTACCACACATTGACTATTCGCCGCGGCCTACGCGTGGGCTCGCACCTGTTTGCCGCCAAGATGGAGTATCACATGGACTTTCTTAATCAGGAAGAGGTGCTGATCGTCGCCGAGAGCCCGATCGGCTTCCGTCGGTGGATGATCGAGTACCCGCTGCAGAAGAAGTACGAGGTCCCGCACGAGCTCGGTGGGGGGCCGTCCTGGGTCCTGAACAAGGAGACGTACCTCGCGGCCAAACCGCGCCTCGTCTCCGGGAGTCGCCCAGTATCAACGCAACTCCTCACTGGGGCGCAGACGATCGTCCTTCCCGAGGAGGAGAAGATCGTGGCGCAGGTGCTCGGTGGAAAGGGAGGCGACAAATGAGGCCCGTAGCTGTTATCGGGGCGGGAATGACGAAGTTCGGTCGCTCTGAATGGCCCCTCCTCAAGCTGATGAACGTAGCGTCGCTCGCCGCCTTGAACGATGCCAACCTGGGAGACGTGAAGGTGGACGGGGTAGTCGTCGCCAACATGGGGGCAGCGCGGTTGAACAAGCAGACGGCGATCGCCAGTGCCCTTGTCGATCGGCTCAACCTCTTTCCAGCGATGGCCGAGTCGGTGGAGAACGGGCCGGCATCCGGTGCCTCCGCGTTCAAGGTCGGCTACCAAGCGATCGCCTCCGGGATGGCGGACGTCGTTCTCGTCACCGGCGTGGAGATGATGCGCGCAGTGAACAATCTTGAGGTGACAGACTTCGTGGCCAGCCTCTCGCACCCCGAAGCGGAGTACATCTACGGTGTCACCCTCCCCGGGCTAGCGGGGATGTTCGCGCGGCTGTACATGGAACGCTACGGCGTCACGCGCGAACACTTGGCGATGGTAGCGATCAAGAACCACGCCAACGCGATGAAGAACCCCTACGCCCACATTCATCAGACGGTGACGATGGAGGGAATCCTCACCGCCCCGGAAGCGGTGGTGAACAATCCTCCGATCGCCGAGCCGCTGCACATGTTCGACTGCTGTCCGGTGAGTGACGGGGCTGCCGCCGTGGTCCTCGCCACGCAGGAGATCGCCGAGAAGCTCGGTCGGCAGGTTGTGCGCGTTGCGGGGATCGGGCAGGCGACGGACACGCACGCCGTGCACGAGCGGCCCGATCCGACCGAACTTACCGCCGTCCGCCTGGCCGCGCAGCGGGCGTTTTCCATGGCCAGTCTCACCCCGCAAGACATCGACGTCGCCGAGCTGCACGATGCGTTCACGATCCTCGAAATCGCCGAGAGCGAAGAGGTCGGCTTCTTCAAGAAGGGTGAAGGGCATAAGGCGCTCGCCGAAGGAGTCACTTCCCTTGGCGGTAAGCTCCCGATCAACCCCTCCGGAGGATTGAAAGCGAAGGGTCATCCGGTCGGCGCCACCGGTGTGGCGCAGCTTGTGGAACTCACGTGGCAACTGCGCGGTGAGGCCGGCGAGCGGCAGGTGGAGAACGCGAAGAACGCCTTTGCCTGCAACTTTGGCGGGTTCGGGAACAACGTTGTCGCGACAGTGCTCACACGGGAGGGCTAACCATGGATGAAAAAGTGTACGGTGCTCGCTGCAAGGACTGCGGTAAGGAGATGTACCCGGCGCATGCCCGCTGCCCTGAGTGTGGATCGGAGAATCTAGAGCCGCTCGAAATCACGGGAGAGGGAAAGGTACTGACCTACACCGACCTGTACGCGCTGCCGCTCGATTACGAGCAGCGCTACCTACGGCTAGCGATCGTCGAATTGGATAGCGGTCTGCGCGCCACCGGCCAGCTCTTAGACGAGAAGCCGAAGATTGGAAAGCGCGTGAAGACCACAGTCGGCGTCGTGCGGAAGAGTGGCGATCGCAAGACACACGGCTTGCAGTTCGTGCCGCTTTAGACAGTTAGAAGTGGGCGGGAGAAGCCTTTGTTTCTCCCGCCCATTGACTCGCATAACTATTTCGGTTCTTTGTCACCTCGAGTGAGCGTCAGGTTCCTAGCTGCAAACGATAGGGCAGCATTCTCTCGCCTATTTGTTATGCTTCCAGTCAACACAGTGAGACATGACCCGACGTTACACAATTTCCTCGCTTTCGTAGTTCGTAGCGTGGCAGCTCGTTTGCCACGTTGATTGAGCGCAGCCAGGCGCACAGCCACAAGCTCAACGTCGTGTACAGGGCACGACGCTACGAAAAATTTGGGAGGCTCAATACAAGAAACTCGCAGTGACATACCGCAGGTCACCTGCATTCACAACCTCCCTCAAATCGATTGCAGCCTGGCTGCGCATTGGCGAACTCAAAGCGGAAGACATTGAAACTCATCCCTTCAACAAGGCGAACTTCCGCCGCTCCCTCGATAAGATTCGCCAGCTCACACACCTTGACCCTCCTGAATTTGAACCTCGCATGAAAGAGCTGTGTCGTGAGGCGGGCGTCACATTGGTGTTCGTTCCAGAACTTCCGAGAACCCACGTCTCGGAAGCTACAAGGTGGCTCTCTCCAGAGAAAGCACTGATCATTCAGAGCTTGCGCTATCGGAAGGATGATCATTTCTGGTTCACTTTCTTCCACGAAGCAGCACACATACTACTGCACAGAAAGCACGCGGTCTTCATCGACGAAGAGTCAAACTATACCTCAGATGAGAAAGCAAGAGCAGTTGCGTTTGCAGCAAACCATCTCATTCCAGAAGCGCGTTATAACAGCTTTGTGTGCGTTCGTCCGCTTTCCAGGGCAAGGGTGCTCGCACTCGCAAAAGAACTAGGAATAGCGCCCGGCATCGTAGTGGGAAGACTTCAGCACGATAAAGTAGTTCCTTTCAGCTGGTTTCAGGACCTTAAGCGTACATTCATCTTGGCTGAAGAAGACACCAGCCAGTAGTGATCCAACACTGCTCCGCACTGCATAAGACTTGCACTTTTCGTAGGGGGCAGCTCGCCTGCCACGTTTGGTAGCGCCAGTCAACGTCGAGCACAGGGCTCGACGCTACGAAAAAGTTTGGAAGAGGCAAGATCTTTTCAGCTCCACTCCTTCGTGCTCTTCGTGTCCTTCGTGGTGAGATGCTTCCACACACCCGTCAAAAGCATTCCTTTCGCCTGCTTGCTCTCTCAAAAACGCGAGCTTCAAGAATCCGCTAGCAATAGATACCACTGCCAATTATGGTTAAGATAGCTGCGTGGAGGTCATCATGGAAACTATAAGATCAGAGCATTCGGGGGTTCTAATGCTGGACGAGCTTCTTGGGATCCCTGCGCCATCAGGATGGGAAGGGAACATGGCCGCGGAGATCGGGAAACGAGTTTCGCCGCTCGGGTGGACGTATCGCAACGACGCGGCGGGAAACGTTCTTGTTGATATTCCCGGAAGCAATCCGCAAGGACCAGTGTGTTGCCTGGCCGCTCACATGGACGAAATAGGGATGACCGTAACCAACATTGACCCCGACGGTCGGTTGCGGATAGATCGAAGCGGCGGACTGTATCCGTGGAAACTAGGAGAAGGACCGGTGGAGGTTTTCGCAAGAGATACGTCCATCCCCGGCCTTCTCTCGTTTGGATCAACGCACGTCCCTAACGCTGGTGAGCGGAAAGCCACTTGGGATGAGGCATCAATCCTCACCGGGGTTAACGCAGAACAGCTTGCTAAGTTAGGAGTGGGAATCGGAAACCCGGTTCTCCCCGTGCGCGAGCGTCGCGGGCCGTTTTTGTTCGGCTCTGAGGAGTTGCCCTGGGTTGGGGCGTGGACTCTGGACAACCGCATGGGAATCATCGCTCTATTGCAGCTGCTAGAGGAGATACGCCGCCAGGAAATCGTACCGCATTGTCCAACCCTGGTTGCGTTCACGGTGGAGGAAGAGATCGGCGGGTACGGGGCAAAGTTCCTTGCGCAACGCGAGCAGCCCGAGGTGTTGATAGCGGTCGATGGCTGTCCTGTTCCACCTGGGGCACCACTCCAGCTCGACGGGAGGCCGGGGATCCGGACCAAGGACCGCGCCGCCATCTACGATCCGTATCTCTTGGATGACATCTGCCGCCTCGCCAAACGAGCAGGAGTGGGCCTGCAACCGGTGGCATACACTTCCTCGGCTAGTGACGCTAGTCTCGCTCATGTCGTTGGAGTTGCTCCCCGTATCGCCTCGGTTGGTTACGTGAGAGAGAGCAGTCATGGCTACGACGCCACCCCGATAGCCAGCTTCGACAACTTGTTAGCGACGCTCCTTGCCTTTATACGCAACTGGAAAGGGTAGTCGTTTTGATTATCGTCAGAGCCCCTGGCCAGAACCTGCCCTCGTTGTGGGTGGCCAAGCAAGGTCGGAGGCCCAACAAAAGCGTGTACCGCCGATACCCTTCCTGCCGTGCCGGTATTGGGGGCACGTAGCTGGAACTCCTATCGATGTATCTCGCTTCGGTGAGCAGCCTTCACTACAGTGACAATAAGCCCATCATCCTCGATTTTGTAGACAACCCGGTATGATCCTTGGCGCACGCAATACCTCTCTTGGCCCGTTAGCTTCTCGCATCCGACGGGACGTTGATCATCAGCTAACGCCTTGATTCTGGTTCCTTGTCGTTTCGAGTGGGTAGTGACTTCTAATTCCGGTTCGCAAAGGACTGCGGCCAAGGAGGATTCACCACAAAGAGAACAAAGGACACGAAGAATAGAACTCGATGAACTGCCAAATGCGGTAATTGTCTGTGCAATGTCGCCAAACACAAGAGCAGGATCAAGGGCTTCGTCCTCTGATTCCTTCGTGGTGAAACAGTTCTGCACCTCTGTGAGAGGTTTGGCCTTTGAACCTTCTTCTTTGGTTACCCACTTGAAACGACAAAGAAGCCAATCAGCATTATAACATCAAAACGTTAAAACGTCCAGCCATCGACGCAGAATTTGTCACCAACAACTGGACAAGCATGCCGTTGTGTGCTATTGTATACATAGTGTACATCGCATACATAGGAGGACAGCTATGCAGCCAACGACCGTTTCCGCCAGAGTACCACAGGAACTTCGCAAGCGTATCGATGAAATAGCACAAACCGAGCGGCGTAGCATGAGCGACATTGTGCAGTTAGCTATTGAGTCCTTCGTACAGCAGTACGATGAACTGCATCCACAGTTCAGGGCCGACATCCTGGAAGGGCTCGCACAGATGGATGCCGGGGAAGTTGTTCCTTACCAAAGGGGTTGACGGTTACTTGTGTACACAGCACATGCTGTACGGAGCTTCATCAACACAAAGAAGAAGCTTCCCAAGACACTGAGAGCCGAGCTCGATCGCCAAGTGGATCTTGTCTGCAAAGATCCATCGATAGGAACGCACAAAGCAGGCGATCTACGCCGCGTTTGGGTCCACAAGTTCAACCTTCTCGGCAGGCGCTATCTCTTGGCTTACTCCATCGACGAACAGGCAATGATCGTGACATTCTTGGCGATCGGTGGGCACGAGAACTTCTACCGCGACCTCAAGAACTACCTAAAGGCATAGACCCAGATACACAGCTGCTGCGCTTCTCTTAGCGTCTCTTGTGCTTTTGGTGCAAAAATGCTTTTCCCGTCGTTCCGCGCTCCGGGTTCCAAGTTCGCCGTTCCCCTCTGTTCCCCGTTTCTCCTTCGTGGTGAGTTGCTTCTTCAACGCGCGCCAAAACATTCCTCTCGCCCGCTCGTTACGCTCACTCAAGAACGCCAAGGGGACATCAGCTTTCAGCAGTCAGCCGTCAGCTTCCACCAGCAACACTGTTTCCCTTGGCGTCCTTTGCGATCTTTGCGTGAGATAGCCTGTCCGCAACGTTTGCCAACGTCGAGCACAGGGCTCGACGCTACGGAAAATTTGGGAAGAGGCAAGATCTTTTCATCTCCGCTCCTTCGTGCTCTTCGTGTCCTTCGTGGTGAGATGCTTTCCTAACACGCGCCAGAAACATTCCTCTCCCCCGCTCGTTACGCTCACTCAAGAACGCCAAGGGGACATCAGCTTCCAGCAGTCAGCCGTCAGCTTGCACCAGCAACACTGTTTCCCTTGGCGTCCTTTGCACTCTTTGCGTGAGGCTGCTTTTCCCACTCCCCGTTCTCCGTTCCGAGCTCCGAATTCCGCGTTCCCCGTTCCTCTCCGCTCCACACTCCGCTCAACTTGACAGGCAAATCAGCGTTTCGTAACATCAATTTGCAGCTTAGGGTGGTTAGCTCAGTTGGTAGAGCAACGGACTCTTAATCCGTGGGTCGCAGGTTCGAGCCCTGTACCACCCATATCCTCTTTGTTTGTCTGGACGGGTCGTTAGCTCAGGGGTTAGAGCACCTGACTTTTAATCAGGGAGTCGCTGGTTCGAATCCAGTACGACCCAGTGTTGATTGTAACGGAGAATCACGCAGTCTATAATTTGCGTACAATATGTCCCCATCATCTAGCGGCCTAGGATACCGGGTTTTCATCCCGGCGGCAGGGGTCCAAATCCCCTTGGGGACGCAGAATGTAGTTAAGTTTGCGACATAGCAAGCAAGCAACTATAATAGCGGGCGAGTAGCTCAGTTGGGAGAGCATCCGGCTTACATCCGGAAGGCCACAGGTTCGAGTCCTGTCCCGCCCAATTGCTGTTAGTTACGGAGCCGTGGTCTAGTCTGGTCTAGGACGCTGGATTGTCACTCCAGAGATCGCCGGTTCAAATCCGGTCGGCTCCGCCAGTTATGTGCCGAGATAGCTCAGTCGGTAGAGCACAGCCCTGAAAAGGCTGGTGTCCCCAGTTCGAATCTGGGTCTCGGCACCATTTTTTTGCGTGGTTTTGCTTTTTCTCACCTCCCCCCCCGTACTTTCCAACCCACGCTGAACGCATCAACTATTCTTCATCACGAAGCGCATAAAGGACACAAAGGTAGCACCTGCCTTCAGCGCTCAGCTTCAAGCATCGACATTTCTTTCCTTGGCGATCTTAGCGTCTTGAGCGAGTATTGACGAGCGGGCGAGAGGAAGCTGTTGTCTCATTTGCGGTTAAGAGCTCGTTGTCCACCTTAAATAGCAACAAACCAAATATGTGCTCTTTGTAACGCTGCAGCTTGTCTGCAACGTTTCCATCGCAACGCCGAAAAACGTTGGGCACAGGGCCCGACGCTCCACAAAAACACTCGGTGTTCTTTGCTTCCGTATGTCCTTCATATTCACAGCTCTTCGCCGGGGGACATTTCGGCATCTCCGCCGTCTTGACCGCGCACCTCCCGATCCGCTATCCTAACACCGGAATGATAAAGGGACGGCAATGACTCATAAGCCTGCTACAATCTGGGAAAAGACTCTTCTAACCCTTCAAAAAGAGATTCCGGCCGCGAGCTTCGCCACTTGGTTCTCCAAGGTGAAGCCGCTGAGCCTCGACAACGGCGAGTTTGTTATCGAGGTGCCAGATCTGTTCATTAAAGGAGGAATAGAGCGTCGCTATCGAGAATTGGTGGAGAAGACAGCCTCCGATGCTTGCGGATACAAGACGCGCCTGTTGATCAAGGTTTCGCCTGATTCAGCGGGCGATTCACTCGATCCACCAACGCTCGGCTCACGTGAGGCCTCAATTATACAGCCACATGACACGCTCCCGTTGAACCGGGATTACACATTCGACATGTTTGTCCGTGGAAAGAATAACCACCTCGCCTACGCGGCATCGATGGCGGTCGCCGAAGCGCCGGGCAAGGCCTACAACCCGTTATTCATCTATGGAAGCGTCGGTCTGGGAAAGACACACTTATTGCAAGCGATCGGAAACTTTATGGTGGCATCCGGGCTTCCGAAGACCGTTGTGTACACGACGTCCGAGCGGTTCTCCATCGAACTCATCATGGCCATCCGCAACAATACGACCCCCGCCTTCCGCGAAAAGTACCGCCGTATCGACCTCCTGCTGATCGATGATGTACAGTTTCTGGAGGGAAAGGAAGCAACGCAGGAGGAACTGTTCCACACGTTCAACGAGCTCTACGGAAGCGAGAAGCAGATCGTTCTCTCCAGTGATCGCTCGCCTGAGAAGCTCTCCGGCCTGCAAGACCGCCTCGTGTCGCGCTTCCGCTGGGGACTTGTGGCCGATATTCAACCTCCCGACTTGGAGACGCGTATCGCTATTCTGCGTGAGAAGGCGAGCAACCGCGGCATCCAGGTCGATGACAATATCTTGGAGCTGATTGCACGACGCATCTCGTCAAACGTCCGTGCCTTGGAAGGGGCGCTGATTAAGGCGATCGCCCACGCGGAGTTGCAGGGGGCAAGACTAACGCCACAGAGCATCGAGGGGATGCTCCCCGAAGAGGGAAAGCGCGAGAAGTTGACGATCGCGCACATCAAGGACGAGGTCGCTATGCGCTACCACCTGAAACGCCATGACCTGGAAGGGGCGAGTCGCAAAAAGGAGATATCGCAGGCAAGGCACATGGCGATTTACCTCGCGCGTGACATGACTAACAACTCATTCCCCGCAATCGGAAAGCAATTCGGAAATCGTGACCACACGACGATCATGCACTCCTACATGAAGGTAAAGACCCTTCTCAAGGAGACTCCGCTCCTTCAGGCAGAGGTAAACGAGATGAAAGAGGGATTGCACGCTCGTTTCCAAGAAAACACGTAGAGCAAAGCCCGTATTTATCAATATTCCAACGTAGGAATCACGCTTTCCAGCTTGTGGAAAACTCTGTTGATAAGTGGTTGAAAAGGGGTGTAAAACGATGCTTGCCTGTGGAAAAGTTCGGTGTAATTCTTGGCCAGTTGTTCTCCACTGCGCTTATCCACGGTTTTCCACCGTTATGCACACCTTATCCACAGGGTTTTCCACAGGGTCAAGTACTATTTGCAATGCATGTTCTTCGTTTTTCCACAGATCGAGCGTGCAACTACTCTTACTACTATCTTTTTTGTCTATAATGAGATAATGAACTGGGTGAGAGAGATTCTTAAGCATTATAACCTTGACGAAGAGTTCTCTGATCAACAGGTTCTCCTGTTCTGGAACGACGTTGTGGGATCACAGTTAGCCCGTATGACACGCGCTACCCGCCTGTCCAATGGAACACTCACCGTTGAAGTGGCATCTCCAATCGTCTCTCAGGAGCTTAATCTCTTAAAGCAGAACTACATAGATCTACTGAACGAACGGATGGGCAGAGATGTTCTGCAGAGGATCCGTTTTGTCCCCGGTCGCTTCCCTCGCCCGCCCATACCGCTCGTGACCGCCGAAAGCGATCCTTCCGTGGGCAATCTTGCTCTCTCTGGTATCGATGATGCTCACCTGCGAGATTCGTTTAACTCCCTTTATCGCACGCAGCGGCGGCGCGAACACGCGATGCTGAAGGCGGGAGCGCGGCGCTGCCCGCGCTGTGGAGTGGTCTTCTTTGGTAATGAGGAGATCTGCCCCGGATGCCAGTTCGATGAGATTGCCGACAAGCAGTAAGTGCGCTACAATTTTGCGCTATGAAAGCAGCCAAACACACAACGATAATTGCTATTCGCTCGGAATCCGAACGTCGAGCCGTGATCGCCAGCGACGGACAAGCGACCCTGGACACGATGGTCATAAAGAGCAAGACGAAGAAGGTCTATCGCCTGCAGGATGACACCGTCCTTGTTGGCTTTGCTGGCGCGACGGCCGATTGCCTGACCATGCTCGAACGCTTTGAGGGGAAATTAAAGAAGCATAACGGCAGGCTGCGGCGAGCAGCGGTGGAGTTGACCAAGGAGTGGCGAACGGATCGGGTACTTCGCCATCTCGAAGCGGTCATTGTCACGGCGAGCGAAGAGGGGATACTGATGATCTCCGGCGCGGGCGATGTTCTCGAACCGGACGAAGGCGTGATTGGCATCGGCTCCGGCGGGGCGTATGCGCTTGCCGCGGCGCGAGCGTATTTATCCGTGTCGGGAATCCCGATTGTCGACATCGCCCGCAGGTCGCTTGAAATTGCCGGATCGATCGATATCTATACGAACCAAGAGATTACCGTGGAAGAAGTTGCGTGGTGAGGAGATACCAATGAGTGATCTCGTTGAAGTAAGAGAAATATCACCGGCCGGTCTGACCCCGCGGCAGATCGTTACCGAGCTTGACAAATACGTCGTTGGTCAGGCCGAGGCGAAGCGGTGCGTGGCGATTGCCCTACGCAACCGGATGCGTCGCCAGATGGTGCAGGACGAAATTCGCGAAGAGATCAAGCCGAAGAACATCCTCATGATCGGGCCCACTGGCGTTGGAAAGACCGAGATCTCTCGTCGTTTAGCTCGCCTCACCACGTGCCCATTCTCCAAGGTCGAGGCCACCAAATTTACCGAAGTGGGATACGTTGGGCGTGATGTGGAGTCGATGGTGCGTGACCTGGTGGACATGGCGATCGACATGATGCGCGAAGAGGAGATCCTACGAGTGGAGGATCGAGCGGCGAACGTTGTTACGGACCAAATTGCCGATGCACTGCTTCCGATGACGACGGAGAGCGATCCCGAGCGAGTAGAGAGCGCGAAGAAGACGCGCGCTAAGCTGCGGGAGAAGCTCCTCGCTGGAGACCTCGAAGAGCGGATAATTGAGATCACGATTGAGGAGCAGGTGAACCCGCAGCTCGACCTCTTCTCCCAAGACGGGATGGACCAGATGGGGATCAACCTGGGAGACATGTTTTCCGGGATCATCCCTCCCAATCGCAAGAAGCGGCGAATGCGCATCCGCGATGCCCGCCCGATCCTGTTCGACCAGGCGCTGGACAACCTGATCAACATGGAGGACGTGCGCGAACGCGGGTTACAGCTCGCGGAAGAGACCGGGATCATCTTCCTCGACGAGATCGACAAGATCGCTGCCGGTGGGCGTCAAGAGACCGGCGGTCCCGGCGTATCGCGCCAGGGCGTGCAACGAGACCTCCTCCCGCTACTGGAAGGAACGACCGTGCGCACCCGCTACGGGACAGTCTCGACGGAGAACATCCTATTCATCGCCGCTGGCGCGTTCAACATGTCAAAGCCTTCGGACCTGATCCCAGAATTGCAGGGTCGGCTCCCGATCCGCGTTGAGCTCGATGACCTGAGCGCGGAGGACTTCCAGCGCATCCTGCGCGAGCCGAAAGATGCCCTTGTGAAGCAGTACAAGGCCCTTCTTGGTGTAGAGAAGGTAGAGCTGCGCTTCGAGGACGAGGCAATCGACGAGATCGCGCACATCGCTTACGAGCTGAACCAGAGCACAGAGAACATCGGTGCCCGCCGCTTGGCGACGGTGATGGAGAAACTGATGGAGGACATCTCCTTCTCCGCCGATGAGCACCGGCGCGAGACGATCACCATCGACCGGGATTACGTCAACAAGTGCCTTGCGGGAATCGTCGAAGACCCCGACCTCTCGCGGTACATCCTGTAGCGGATGTTCCCCCTTGTCAAACTGAAGAAGTGGTTTCTGGACAGGGTTTTCTCATGTTTTCTACTAGATTGTAGCCACTAATATGTGATGGCTAACCCTTGACATGAGGCTAGCATGCTTGTATAATGTAGTCACTATGTACGTTGATACTTCAACTGTCCACACGTCGAGCGGTAAGAGCTACACGCGTCACTTGTTGCGCGAGTCCTACCGCGAGGAAGGTAAAGTCAAGCATCGCACGATCGCTAATCTCTCCTCCTGCACACCGGAGGAGATCGAGGCCATTCGCTTGGCGCTGAGTCACAAGCACCATCTCGCGGC
>CAJVYM010000020.1 GCA_913009415.1 uncultured bacterium | reverse complement strand
TGTATTTATGATTGTTGTTTTTTTTTTTAATGATACGGCGACCACCGAGATCTACACTCTTTCCCTACACGACGCTCTTCCGATCTACCGGGATGTATCACGGCTTATCACATGTTGTACGAGGGAGGCGACAGCTCATGAAAGGAGAACCGATCACCCCACCGGTGGTCTTTTCGGCCACATATAGCTTCGAGAAAAGCGATGACCTGATCGATGTGGTGCGCAATGGCAGCGGCTACATCTACTCGCGCTGGGACAATCCCACCGTGCGAGAAGTGGAAAAAGCACTCGCCTCTATGGAGGGATACACAGATGCCGTAGCGTTCTCGTCGGGGATGGCGGCGATCACCTCAACGCTGCTGGGGCTCCTCGATCCCGGGGAAAAACTCGTCTCGATTGCCACCTATGGGGAGACGGTGCGCTTCATCTCCGATTTCCTCCCCAAGATGGGAGTAGGAGTTGAACGCTTCGGTCCGGATGATATCGATCGATGCATCGACTCTCTGAACGATGGTGCTCGCGTGCTCTACCTGGAGAGCCCGATGAACCCACTACTACGGGTAATCGACATCACGCCCCTGGCGGAACACGCACATCGGCAGGGCGCGCTCGTCATTCTCGACTCCACCTTCGCTTCGCCGGTGAACCAGCATCCAATCGATCTTGGAGTCGACATCGTCATCCACAGTGCGACGAAGTACCTGGGTGGACATCACGACCTGCTCGGCGGGTTTTCCTGCATGAACGCTGAGAATCGCGATCTGGTGTGGAACATGCGTCGCATGCTGGGAGGAGTAATGGATCCGATGAGTGCCTACCTCGTGTGGCGAGGGATGAAGACCCTGGATGTGCGCGTCGCGCGCCAGAATGAGACGGCGATGTACGTGGCCCAGTTCCTAGAACGACATTCCAAGGTGTTGCGAGTCTACTATCCCGGGCTTCCATCGCATCCAGATCATGAAATCGCAAAGCGGCAGATGCATGGTTTTGGAGGGATGGTGAGCTTCGAGGTAGCCTCAGACTATGAGGGGACAAAGCAGTTCATGGACTCGCTTCAGACGATAACCCTGGCCACCAGCCTGGGCGGAGTGGATACACTTGTCACGCAGCCGGTGACAAACACCCACGCATCGATGACCGTGGAGGAGCGAAAAGCCGCGGGAATTCCAGACAACCTCGTGCGCCTCTCGGTCGGCCTTGAGGACACAGGAATGATAATTGCCGACTTGGAAGCGGCACTTGCACAGGTGTGATCAAAGCGGTTCCCGCTGCTTGTGGTGGGAAACGAACTACTGACCAAGAATTCTTGCCCGTTCGCTCTCGTTCATTGGAGATGCCAAGATCGCCAAGGACTGCCTTTCTCTTCTTCTCTTTTTCCTATTTTTGCTTCTCTTTGTGTCCTTTGTGCCTTTGCGTGAGATAAAGGCTTTTCCTCACGCCCGCTCACTACGATCGCTCAAGCCGCAAAGATCGCGAAGAAACTGTTAGCCATCAGCTCGACATCTGCCTTGCCCTCCCAGTCTCGAGTAAGGCACGAAGCGAAACGTCGGAGGCTGCCTGCCCCTCGGGCAGGGCGCCGACGCTACACAAGAAAAGAGCAACGCCTTCGTAGCGTGGCAGCCCTGTTCGCTTTTCAGAACAGGCAGACTGCCACGTTAAGGTTCAGCAAAAACCGTTTTCCACGCCTGTTGAGAGATGCTTTGTTCTGTCTTTTTCTCATTCCCGTGTTTCCCTTGGCATGAGGATGCTGTTGTTTTCGCATAACGGCTCACGTCGTGTCACTGTCGGCCGCTTCAGTGCAAGCTGAATGATTACCGCCCGCCCATAAGAGTCGTGCAATGATCGTCCTTGCCTGAACCAAGTCAACTGCCTTGTGGTGGGAAACGCCCGCAGGGAGCAACTCGGACATCCAAGGCTTATTCCCGACAAGGATAAACTCCGCAATCCCGGCTCGATCGGAAGCGATGAGGTCAAGGTGCGCATCCCCGATTGCAATCGCCTCATCTGGGCGAACATCCAGCCGCTCCAGAGCGGTGAGAAAGGCTTGGGGATCTGGTTTCAACGCGCCATCATCGCGGCTCAATACAACGTCGAAGGAGAGAGGATTGCGCTCAAGAACGCGTTCAACGCTACGGCGGGAATTGTTGGTTACTAGCGCGCACTTGACATGAGCATCCCGCAAGTACTGCAGCAGATCCTCCGTCCCGGGAACAAGTTTTCCGTTCTCGGCTTCCAGTGCCTCGTGGCGCTCCAGTATGCGTATTCCACGAGATCTCTCCTTGAGAGGCATCTCCATGAGCTGCATGTAGATCGGACGTCCATCCACTGGAAGATCGATCTCACGGCGTACAGCCAGCCAATCGATCGTGTTATTCCAGATCGTTCCATCCATATCAAAGAGTACTGCGCGGATCGTCATCGGAACATGATACTACCCGAAAATGCCGCGTGGCGAAATCAAGAACCAAATATTCCTACAGCTTATCGATATCAGGGACCGTCCCATCGGCGAGGCGGAACAGCATCTCCCCCGCATGCGGGACAACAAGGATTCCCTCATCTTCGCGGTTTTCGTATTCGGCCTGATCGATCGTGGCCGGGTCGATGTAGCCAAGGTTGATCTCTCGACAGGTATCCTCTGGGATGCCGGTGGCGAGGATGACCTCCATCCGATCGTGTTCCACGCCGTCGCGGTAGGTTCCGATCCCCTTGACGTGAGTGGAGTGGGCGAGGATGGCGCGCGGCACATCCTTGAACCTGTCCCACTGGCCGAGGAAGTAGTCCCGCGTGTGGTAGCCGACTTGGCGGATCAGTTTTCCGTGCGTCACGGAGATCTCGGATAGGTTGGGGGCGTAGATGATCACCCGCCCGCCGTCTGATACCACCGATTCAAGCTTGTAGGTGCACTTCCCCGCCGTCCACAGCTCCCCGTACATCGGCGGGGCCATGGAGAGCACGGTGTTAAACGGATGCTCAACCCAGATGATATTCTCCTCAGCAGAGAGGTCCGCCGCCGCCGACCAACATTCGTTGACATCGCCGACAAAGATACCCATCAGATTGCTGCCGCGCATGACAATGGAGATTCCCACCTGCGGTGTGGTGATAAACTCCGCGGCCCGCTCGATCATCGCGCGCACCGGCGTCTCCTTGTGGCCGATCGTCTTGGGACTGGTGATCAGTGCCCCCAACCAGTGCGAGTGGTGCACCATCTCCGAGCCGGATACGCCGGGGAAGAAGTACTTGTGCCCGGCGGAGAAGCCGACCACCTCGTGCGGGAAGACCGGGCCGAGGATGATCACCAGATCGTGCTCAAGGACCGCCCTATTTATCGTCACCGGCACTTCCTCGGACAACAGCCCTCCTGAGATCTCCTCTATCTCCGCGCGGCTTATCGTTCCCACCTGAGAAAGCGCGCCTGGATTGTCCCACTCGTGCTGGAGGATGTGGACGTTTGCAAAATCCCGGAACCTCGGGCCGAGGTGCACGCGCAGTTCCTCTTCAGATAGCGGCGGATGTGTCCCCAGGGCGATAAGGAAAGTGAGCGCAACAGCACGCGAGGCGAGGTGAGCGCTGATCGTCTCGAAGAAGGTCGGCATGGGAAGGGTTCGGGTGTTGTCGGGGATGATGATCAGCACCTTCTTCGAGGCGACATTGATCTGTTCCAGAGCCTCCCCCAACTGTGCTTCTATTTCTTCCTTCCTCAGCGGGCGACCTGGAGCGTATGAAAGGATCATTCTTCCTCCCACTTTGTATGAAACACGCCATCTCTATCGACGCGCTTGTAGGTGTGTGCTCCGAAGAAGTCGCGCTGGGCCTGGATCATGTTCGCCGGCAGGCGCGCGCTGCGGTAAGCGTCCACGAAGTCCATCACCGAATCGATCGCGGGTACCGGAATACCAGCGGCGTGCGCCTGAACGACGACGCGGCGCATACCGGCTTGACTCACCTCCCAGATTTCCTTAAACGGGGCTACTAAGAAGAGGAGGGGAAGGTCGGGCTCATCGCGGAACGCTTTTGCCATCTGCGTAAGCGATTTTGCTCGGATGATGCACCCCGCCATCCACACCCGTGCCACCTCCGACAGATCGAGGCTGTATCCGCGTTCCCGCGATGCATCCTGCAACTGGTGGAACCCTTGCGCGTACGCCGATATGACGGTGATCTGAACCGCTGCGAATAGATCCTGTAAAAACTGACCGCGATCGGTGTCGATGCGCCCGTCCGGGCCGGAGAGTACGGTGCTTGCGCGCACGCGCTCTTCTTTCAACGCTGAGATAACGCGCGCGAATACGGCCATGGCGATCGTTGGGGCGGGCGAGCCTATGTCGAGCGCGCCTTGAGTGGACCACTTTCCCGTCCCCTTCTGCGCCGCCTGATCAAGGATCATTTCCACAAGCGGGTTTCCGGTCTCCGGATCGACGCGGCGAAGGATCTTCTCCGTGATCTCAAACAGGTAGGAGGAGAGGTCGCTGCTGTTCCATTCTCCAAACACATCCGCCATCTCACGCGCGCTCATCTTGAGGCCTCGCGACATCAGGTTGTACGCCTCGGCGATCGTCTCCATGATCGCGTACTCGATCCCGTTGTGCACCATCTTCACGTAGTGGCCGGCCGATCCGGGGCCGAAATAGGCACAGCACGCCCCCTCCGGGCCGATACCTGCGATCTTAGTCAGGATCTGTTCGACTTGCTTGTATCCTTCTTTGTCGCCCCCGGCCATGATCGCCGGACCGTGCAGGGCCCCTTCCTCCCCGCCGGAGATTCCCACTCCCAGGTAGCGAAGATCGTACTTTTGGGCAAGCTCGATCCGCCGCTCGGTGTCCGAGTAGTGGGCGTTCCCCCCATCGATCACGATGTCGCGCGCCGAGAGGAGGGAAAACAACTGCTCCAGGACAGCATCGGTGGGGCCGCCTGCCTTGACCATGAGGATGATCTTGCGAGGCGTGGTCAAGGATGCGACAAACTCTGAGAGCAAATAGGAGGGGATGAGCTTCCTTCCTTGCCCCTTCTTTTCCATGAACTCCTCGGTCCGCGCTCGCGTGCGGTTGTACACCGCCACCGTGTAACCGCGGTTCTCCACGTTCAGCGCCAGGTTCTGCCCCATCACCGCCAGACCGATCACTCCAAAATCAGCGTTCATCTGTTCACCTCCCACGGTGGACGCTCGGGGAGCGCCCGCTCGAACCGTTCGATCAACATCTCTTCGTACTCCCCAACGTAGGTGCCGGCGAGGAACCGCTCCATTCCTTCCTCGTAGAACAGCTTCCAGGCGGCGATCTCGTCTCCAGGGACTATCGGATAGAATAGCGCGTCGTTTGCCCTGGCCGCGCGCATGTCGCCGGGAGCATCCCCGATCATGAGGACGCGCCCTTCTGGATAATGGGGGGCTACCGCCGCGATCTGCTCGGTCTTCGTTCCCATCTCCTGCCCGCAGATAAGCCCGGTGTAGCGCGCGATGCCGTGCTCGGCCCACTCCCGCTCCAGCGCTTCAAGCGGTGTTGCCGAGACTACTACCATGTCCGCTCTTCCCGAGAGTTTGTCCATCGATTCGCGCACGTAGGGAAACGGCGGGATCCCCTTCACGATCTCCTTCACTGCCCAGTTCACTCGCTCCGCCCACTCCAGAATGTGCGACAACTCATCCTTGGCCTGAGGATCGTCAGCAGAAGCGATCGCGCGCTTCAGTCCGTCGTTTGACAGGAGGCTTCCCGGATCATCCACCCAGGCGAAGTAGTGCGGAAACTGGGGGACCTTGAATCCGAACGCTTTTGTCTGCGGGTGGTTCGGCAACAGCTCGGTGAGGATGCGCTTGATCGTCACGTGGCGGTTCGCCCCGCGGGTCTTCGAGTAGAGATCGGCGAATTCCTTGCATTCACGCGCCGCCTGTGCCACCGGCTGCAATCCGAAGTAGGCGATCATCCACGGGCAGAAGCACTCGCGCTGCTTGATCCCCATCGTGTCGAACGCGCAGCCATCAGAATCGATGCACACGAGATAATCCTTGGTCGAATTGAACTCATCCAATTTCTTACGATAGTCCATCTTTCCTCACTTTCAACGTCGGACACAGGGTCCGACGCTACGTTCTTGTGTAGCGTCGCAGCTTGTCTGCGACGTCTCTGCAGTTTATCACCGGTATCTGGAAGGGACATACTTCGGACATTTCTTCTGGACAAAGATCTCTTTCAACCGGGCGAAGCGTTGCAGTCCGCCGACGAGAGGGATAGTCGGTCCGCTCTCGCCGATAAGCGGACGTGCGTATTGCAAGAACTCATCGGTCACGTCGATCCCGCTCGGCGCAATCCACTCCCTGGGAAAGAGCCGTTCAGAATTTGCCATGTCCAAGAGTTCGGCCATACCGTAGGAGACCCTGTACTCCGATCCCGGATCACGCACGATCGTCGCCATGTAGCCAGTGCCGTCAGTGATCGCGATCTCCACCGCTTGTCGCCCGACGGAGTACGCCTCCTCGATGTCTACAGTGGAAGCATAGATGATCGCATCGCGCTGGTCCGTCCCCGGTATCTGCCCCCGCGCGCTTCCACGAACGGCTAAGCCGTGTCGGTTCAGGTGATTGACCACGCTCTGTGCTACCGACATCTCGCTTGCACTGAACTGCGTGTGCCCGAATGAGTCCTTCCTGTCTCCGAGGTCGCCTACATCGAACCCCTCGCTTACAACGACGATCACCCGCCCGCTGCGCCGAAGTTCATCGTTCACGTTCTCGGTAAGCTGTTCAAGGGTACACTCAACCTCGGGAAGATAGATCTGCAGTGGCATCTGACGCTGCGGGTCAGCGAGGCGCGCTGATGCCGGGATGAAGCCGATCTTCCGTCCCATCGCCTGCACGACCAGCACCGGATCGGAGGGGCAAGAACCACGGTTCTCCTCGTTTAGGTTCTGGATCATGTGCGCCCAATAACGCGCGGTCGATCCGTACCCCGGCGTATGATCGATCAGAGCGAACTCCTGGTCCCCCAGGTCGTTATCGATCGTCTTTGGAACACCGACGCAGACCAGATCGAGCCCACGCTCTTGGGCGAGCTCACTCACCCTGCTTGCCGTATCCATGGAGTCGTTCCCGCCGACGTAGAAGAAGAAGCCGATTTCCTGCGCACGGAAGACCTCAATGATCCGCTCCATGTCCTCTATCTGCTCAGGTTTGATCTTGTAGCGACAGGTCCCGATCGCACCGGCGGCCGGCGTCGTGCGAAGAAGCGCCAGCTCTTCCTTTGGCTGGGCAGCAAGGTCGATGAACTCTTCTTTGAGGACCCCTTCGATACCGTGATAAGCAGCGTAGATATGCCCGAAGCGCTCCGGATAGCTCCGGCATGCCTCCACCACTCCGAGGAGTGACGAATTAATCACCGCGGTCGGTCCGCCCGACTGGGCTATGACAACGTCTCTTGCTTTCATTCTGAAAGCTCCTTTCCTAATGATCGCCGTTTGGCCTGGTCTATGCACACCTTTCCATCAATACCCATCACGTATTACCGATCACCCATCACGGTTTTCACACTCCGGAGTACGCGGAGAAGCCCCCATCGATCGGCACGATGATTCCGGTGACAAACTCCGCCGCCTCTGAAAGGAGCCAGTTGACCGTCCCGATCAGGTCCTCCGGGGCACCGAACCGCCCGGCCGGTGTGTGATCGATGATCTGCCCTCCACGGGTGGTCAATTGGTCATTATCGTCCTTCAGTAAGAACCGGTTCTGCGCGGTGAGGAAGAACCCGGGAGCGATCGCGTTCACCCGAATGTTCGGCGAGTACTCCTGCGCCATGTGCACGGCCAGCCACTGCGTGAAGTTCGCCACCGCCGCCTTGGCCGCGGAGTACGCCGGGATGCGGGTGAGCGGCCGAATCGCGTTCATCGAGGCGATGTTGAGGATTGCCCCGCTCTTCTGCTTGGCCAGCACTTTGCCGAACGCCTGTGCGGTGAGGAACGTGCCCATGAAGTTGAGATCGAACGTGAACCTGATCGCATCCTCTGGAAGATCGAAGAACGGTACCTCCGCGCTCGTCGTTGCCTTGGGGTGGTTCCCGCCTGCGCCGTTCACCAAGAAATCGACCTGCCCGTAGTCATCGATCGTTTGCCTCGCTGCTGCGTCGAGCTCATCGCGGGAAAGAACGCTCGTCTTGATGAATGATCCATCGCTTCCCGCCGAGCGCACGCGGGAGAGTGTCTCCTGCGCCCTTTTCTCATCGATATCGAGCAGGACGATTCGCGCCCGCTTTCGCGCCAAGCCTTCGGCGATCGCCGAGCAAAGGACGCCCGCCCCACCGGTGATAACGGCAACCTTGTTTTCAAACTCGTTCATCTGCCACCTCCAACCCCCGCAGGTGGCGGCCGAGATGACGCGCCAGCCCTGCGTAGTGCTCCTGTTCGTGAGAAGCGAGAACTTTCTTGAGTTTATCCCCAAATTGACCGAGAACGGCACCGTATCCCACGTGCAGCACTTGACGACTATCGTGTTCTTCCACCAGAGATGCAAGTTCATCATCTGAAACGCTATCGATCTGCGGGATACGCGCTGGATCGGCGGAGATGTGGTAGCTTTTTTTGGCCGCGTCAAATGCGGACAGGGAGAGCTGCATGATCTCGCGGAAGAAGGAGGGATCATTGCGCGCTACCACCTCAAGTGCGACGAGGTAGCTTGTCCCGGCGGTCTTCACGTGCCAGCACCCGTGCGTCTGTTCATGGAGGAGCGGATAGAGGGTGAACTTGTCCGAGCCGGAATGGAGGCTCAGGCGATACCCTCCCAGGAAGCGCGCGATCGCGGCATGAGCGTGAAGCTCCCGCTTGAACTGGTCGCGATCGCCGCGCCAATCCACCCCCTTCTCCATCGCCCCGACGAAGCGCGGGGCGAGGCTCACGAATTCCACCCCTTGCCGGCGCAGTTCCCGTGCCACAAACAGGTGTTCGAGCGGGCTCGTCGGATAATCGGTCTCATCGACTGATACCTCGTAGTCGAACCCGTGCGCAATGCGCTCGCTGAGCGCTCGATACATCTTGGCGGCGAACTCGACAGCGGCGCCGTACTTGACCGCAGCGCGGAGGAGCGCATCTTCGGTGAATCGAAGCTCGCCCAGTTCCGAAATCGCAAACGGACGATCGAGATACTCATCTCTCCACTCATCGGACCGGCTCAGGGCAGAGAAACGCTCACGCAATTCCTCGCCGGATAGCTTCTCCACATCCACTACGTGTTCTGACGGATCGCAAGTGAAGAACGTGTATCCAATCTCTGCTGCCTCGAGTGCATCCTCCACCTGTTTAAGGTGATCGGCATCCGCGCCGAATCCCCCTTTGTAGCCCTCCTGAAACGCGCCAAAGATCGCACTTGCCAGAACCTCGGCAAACGTGCGTCCGGTGCGAGCGTTCTCCCGCACCGATTGCTGAGCAAGAACGGGAAACACATTTGTCTTCCCGAGCGCCTTGATGTGGCCGGGAGTGGCGAGCCCCAATCGGTCACCGAACCCAAAGCTGGGCCGCTCAACAGGGATACGCTGGGGGGTCAGCCACGGAAAGATGCCCGCCAGATCGAGCGCCACCTGCACAGTTAGCGGGTAGAGGTCCCCACCGGCAAAGGCTTCGCCTCCAGAGAAGGGAGTCTTCCCCCGGACATAGAGTTCCTTCTCCCCGTCCGAGCCTCTCACCACACAGAACGTGCTGTCTCCTCTCTTTTGGAGCGAGTGTTCATATAGTTGCCACCCTGTGGGTAGATCACGGATCGTCATTTCCACTCTCCTCTCAGTCTTGCCGGTGCATTGATAAGGGTTTCTGTATTAGGTTTAGGAAGCGGTTCAAGTACTAGCGATTGCTGATAACCAATCGAGCCGAGTGCATCCCACACTTGCGCGAAATCCAGGTGCCCATACCCGGGGACATGGCGGTTAGAATCTGCGAGATGGACGTGGAAAAGTCGGTCTCCAGCAGCACGAAATGCTTCGCCGATGTTTGCCTCTTCGATATTGGCGTGGAAGGTGTCAGCAAGGATCCCCAGGTTCTCCGCACCCACACGTTCCACTACGTCGAGCCCCTCGGCTACGGTGTTCACCAACCGAGATTCGTAGCGATTGAGCGGCTCGAGGGCGAGCCTAACTTCGGGAGCATGCCCCGCGCATTCGCGCAGCGCCTCAGTGAGCAATTCACTGTCACCATCAGCCCCGCGCAGCGAACCGACGATTACCACCGCGCCAAAGCGTCGAGCGAAGTCTATATGAGCCTCTATCCGTTCGATCGTCCGACGGCGGATCCGTTCATCACGACTGGTGAGCGAGAGCCCTTCCAAGCCCGCCGCCTGACCGGTGGTGATGGAAAGGAGGCGGAGGCCCTCAGATTCGAGGGCCTCCTCGGCGGTAGCAAGGTCGATCTTGGCGGGGTCGGTAATTGCGAGTTCAACACCATCGTATCCCGCGGTCTTGACCCGCTTCAACGCCTGTCTCCAATCTACCGGAGCAAACGGAGAGAAGGGGGTAGGATCCTGCAACGGGACGATCATTCCCAGCGACCAATGGCGCATTTAGAACCCCCGGCGGGCCAGTGCATAGACCGGCTTCCAACCCGGGGAGCCAGGCTCTCTCAGGTAGGGTTCCATCTCCTCTTTCGTGCGCGTGGTGATCTCGTCCACGGGAGGAAGCTTCCCTGGCGGGAACGCCTCCAGGATCTCGTCGTGGACGAGAGTCAGGTAGCGAAGGATCGCTGCTACCGGTCGTTTTGCCTTCTTCGGGTCAGCCAGTTCGGGTTTCCCAACAGAGCCGTGCGGCACAGCGGCAAGCTCGATCGCGATATGGCCTTCTCCTTCAGACCAGCGGTGCGGACGGCTGTACGGGTCGACGGAGGTGTCAAAATGCCCACCAGGCAGGTAACTCTTCCCCTCTCCACCGATGGCGTGGTCCATATCGATCATCCCTTTCGGAAAGAGGAACAACCCGAGCGACGTCTCCGCTTCGGCGGAGTGGATGAAGTCCGTCTCCCATCCGGTTCTCTTGCAGGGCACGAAGAACTCACGAACGCAACGGTGCCAATCGAAGATCTGATAGATCCCCGGCAGCTGGTAGCGGTACATGAACTCGTGCAGCGCCGATTCGAGCATCCACAGTTGACCGTGGTTGTTGATGATCAACTGTTTGCGGAAGCCATCGTTCCACAGGCCGAGCATCGTGTTGATCAGTGTTTCGCGCACGACTTCCTCGGGCATGATCACCGTTCCCGGCATTCCTACATGATGATAGGGATGGCCACCGTAGTTGAGCGGTGAGTAGACGAGGTTGACTGGCGCTCCCTTCTTCGCCGTGTACCGTCGCACTCCCTCGATGAGCTGCGTCACCTGAAACAGGTCGTGCCCGGAGCAGGAGTGATCACCATGCCGCTCGGTGGAGGCAACGGGAATGATCACAATATCGTTCTTCCGTCGGTTCTCTTCTACCTTCGCTCGTGGAGTAGTCTGAATGTATGAACCGGGGGTTACCATCTCAGAAGGTGCGGGGATCTCGTACTCGGCTAGAATCTGGTCGATCTGTTCCTCCGAAGCGTCCCAGATTTCCTTCTTCAACCGCCCGACTTGGGAATCCTCAAATACCACCTGAGGAAGTTCTGTTGTTAGCCACTTGGCCATTATTCCTCCTTTACGGCTTGATGATGATCTTTCCGTCTTCCCGTTTGCACGCTTTCTCCAAGGCGTCGAGCGCCCGGTCGAGCGGGAAGGTAGAAGTGATGATCTTGGAGTTGTCGATAAGGCCTGAGCCCATCATCCGGATCACTGACGGGAAGATGGCATGGCCGGAGTGGCCTTGCGCGCCGAACAGTTGACCACGGCGGACCTGGAAGTTCTCCAGGTACATCGGCACTCGTGTCGCCGCGCGACCAATCTGGGCGATCTTTCCGTTGATCGCCAGTGTCTTTTCCATCTCCGGGATTGTCTTGTCCGGCGCGCCAGCCGCTTCGACCGACATGTCGGCTCCCGCTCCGTCGGTAAGATCCATCACCACCTCGGACGGCGAGACTTCGAGCGGATTATACACCGCGTCCGCGCCGACCTTCTTTGCCAGCTCCCGCCGAGGGCCGGATACCTCAAAGGCGATCACCTTCGCTGCTCCGGACGCCTTGGAGAGCTGGATGGCTCCCAAACCAATCGGGCCGGCGCCGTAAACAACAACATACGCGCCGGGACGGAATCCACCCGCGCGCTCGAATATCCCGTTGTAGGCAACGCACGTAGGCTCTGTTGTTGCGGCAACGTTCCATGCCGTCTCTTCATCCGAATAGCGCTCAAAGATCGAGTCTATGCTCCAGCACAGCTTCGCTTGGACAACGATGTATTCCGCCATCGCCCCATCGATCGTAAATCCGATCTCTTCCAGATTCGCGCAGTGATTGGGAAACCCGTCACGACAAGCTCGGCAATAGCCACACCACACCATCTCTTCGGCCGTCACTCGATCGCCAACCTTAAACTGTTCCCCTTCTGGTCCAGGGCCAATCTCCACGATCTCACCGGAGAACTCGTGTCCGAGAATCGCGGGGAACTTGGTGAGGCCTGGATAGAGGATATAATCATCCGCATCGTGTTCGTAAAAATGGATGTCCGATCCGCACACCCCGCAGGCGTGAATCTTCAGCAAGACCTCCCCTGGGCCGGGCTGCGGCTGTGGAACGTCCTTCATCTCAAGCTTCGGATGACGCCAGACATTGAATCCCGCGACCGCTTTTCCTGTCCTCTTCTCGAATTCTGAGACCTGATAACCTTGTCTTGGCTCCCATTGAGCCGACAGTACTAGTCCCTTCATTGCTCCTCCTTTGCAAACGTTTGTATTGCGATTATAACAACGCCTCAGCAAATAGCAAACTACCCTTATTCCCCTTAGGATGCGCCTTCTAATCGACGGAGTTCGCGTATGCTCTTCTGTACCTCATCGAACGTCTGCTCGTACCAATCAGGCCCCTTCATCGTGGTAAACGGATCCGGGCCGGGTGCGGTGCACTCAACGACGATCGGACCAGTGTAAGCTGTCTGATCAAGCTCGCGTAGGACGTCCGAGAAGAACGGGATGTGTCCACGTCCAACCGCACGGCGGTTGGAGTCGGCAACATGAAACAGGAACAGATCGCGGCCAGCTGTGCGAATCGCACCTGCGAGATTCTCCTCCTCGATGTTCATGTGATAGGTATCAAGAAGGATCCCCACCGCCGAAGAGCCAACCTCGTCTGCAAATGATCGCAACGCACCTGCCGTATTCAACAGGTGCGACTCGTAGCGGTTAAGTCCCTCTAACGCGATGCGTAGACCTAGCGCCTCTGCTCGTTCAGACAGTGCGCTAACCTCTTCGGACAAGAGGTGTTCTTCCTGCGCCTGCCTTGCAATAGCGCTCACACGCCCTACCGCACCATGGCAGGAGATCAAGGAAGATCCCAGTTCGGCAGCGTAGTCAAGGAGGCGCAGGTAGTAATCGCGCGCTGCCTTTCTGATCTCGCTTCCCGGGTGGGCAAGATCGACATTCTCTGGAGTAAGCGAGAAAACCGAGAGGCCATGATCGGAAAGGATGTGCTGCGTCCTGCGCGCCGGATAGCGCTCCCAATCGCCGAAGAGTTCAATACCATCGTATCCCAGCCCTGAAAGAAGCTCCGCAACCTCTGGCAGAGGAGTATCTCCAAGTATCCAACTGCATGCCCCGTATCTCACATCGTCTCCCTCTTAGAGATTGAGGCCAGGATCTATCTCATCCAGACGCACCGGTCTGTTCTCAGCGAGGGAAAGCTTCGCGGCGTAGCCCATGACCACAGGGATCTTACCGTCACGCCCGCTTACCAGGGGGGGCTCTCCTTTTTCGATCGTGTGAATGAACGATTTCACCTCAGCCACGTAGGCATCCATATAGCGATCGGTGAAAAAGTGGTAGAGCGCGGATGAACGATCACCCTCTGAACCGCTCAGTACCGTGGTATCGGGCTTGGGGTTGGATACCACGATCGTCCCCTTCTCCCCGAATACCTCCGCACGCTGATCGTACCCATACACAGCGCGGCGGGAGTTGTCGATCAGGCCCAGCGCGCCACTCTTGAAACGCAGGGTGACCACTGCCGTATCAACATCCCCAAGCTCGCCGATCCGCGGGTCGATGAGGACCGCGCCCGACGCATAGACCTCAACAACATCATCCTGCATCAGATAGCGAGCCATGTCAAAATCATGGATCATCATGTCAAGGAATATGCCCCCCGATACCTTGACGTACTCCGGCGGGGGCGGCTCCGGATCGCGACTGGTGATCCGCAGCACGTGTGGCCGTCCGATCTTGCCCCCAGCCACCAAATCGTGCGCGCGCCGGAAATTGGGATCGAAGCGGCGGTTGAACCCGATCTGTAGTAGTACGCCAGCCCGTTTGACGGTTGCCAGCGCACGATCGATCGTCGGGAGATCGAGTGCTATCGGCTTCTCGCAGAATATGTTCTTGCCCGCCTCCGCTGCTTGTTCGATCAAAGATGCGTGAGTGTCCGTACTCGTGCAGATAAAGACGGCATCAACCTGCGGATCGTCCAGTATTCGGCGAGGATCATCAAGAGCACTCGGGATCGACAACTCCTGTGCACATCGCTCCGCTGCCTCAGGGAACACATCGGCAACGGCGACTATCTCCGCCCCGCTAACACGATACCTCAAATTCGCCGCATGGAGCCGTCCGATACGTCCGGCGCCAATCAGCCCGATCTTGATACTTCCCATCTAAACCTCCTTTGTTGCTGTCAACAGCAGCCTTCTTGCTTGCTGAAACGCCTCCTGGGCAACCATCGCCGGCTCATACAGCTCATACTTAGGGTGAAACACCTCCACTGAAAGCGGCCCAGCATAGCCCGTGTCCAAGATCGCCTTCACGTAATTCGCAAGTGGCAGTCCTCCGTCTCCAGGAAGAACGCGGTCGGAATCAGTGATCTCTGCCATCATCTTCCCCGCAGTTAATGCATCCGATAGGTGCACCAGGCCTATCGCCTCTGCGGAAAGCGCGGCAATTCGCTCTGGATCGGTGTTGCTAACAGCAAGGTGAAAGGTATCAAGGACTAACGGAAGTCCAGCCGCGTCGGCGACAGCATGCGCTTCCTCTAGAGATGGAAATGCGTGCTCAGGAAACCCGATGAATTCGTACAACAGGCTGACACCATGTTTGCTCCCTAGATCACCGAGCTTCGCCAGGAGCTCTTGCGCAGCGAAACGGGACGGCCTTCCCTTGCCGGGAACGACGATCACTTGATGCACGTTGAACCGCTCAGCAAGGGAGAAGATCTCCTCTGAGCGCGCGAGCAAACGATCAGGCGCAAGCTCGAATAGGCCTTCGAGAGCGTTCAGCGGAAGCCACGAAAGGTCCGCCTCCTGAAGAGCTGCCAGCGCATCCTTCCGACAGCCACGCTCTTCACAATCGGCAGGGGTGGGAATCCGCGGTTCATAAAAGGGGAATCCAGCATCCTTTGCCGCGAGCAAGCCCGATTCGAGGTCTGCCCGCACGATCGTTGTGCCGTTCAACCCAAGGGGGAATCTTCCATGACTCATTCTGTACTCCTAGAGTAGTCCTTCAAGTTCGCTTATCTGTGAGATGACCACATCTGCGCGCACCTGCAGCTCGGGCCCGCTATGCGCCATCGCCACCCCCAACCCAGCACGCTCGATCATCGACAAGTCAATCATTTGGTCTCCAACAGCCACCGTGTGCGCAAGTGGAATACCCAAGTACTCGCAGAGCCAGGCAAGTGCGTTGCCTTTCGATGCTGCAGGGGGAAGGACTTCTACGTACTTCTTCTCCGAACGTATGATGGTAAGTTCAGGGGCTACCTTGCGTAGCTCGTCTTCAAAGCATGGAAGCTCAGCAGGATCACCGATGAATAGCATCTTAATCGGGTCCACCGCGAGAACTTCCGTTTCGTCCTCAATTACCTTGCCTGACAGGCCTTCCCGCGCGAAGAACGCTTCGATCTGGGGTGTCACTTCCAACACGTAGACGAGTGGGTCATCAAGAGAGCGATAAATCTGAGGTTGAACTGGGAAGTTGTGTGCTACGGAGAATACCTTGCGAGCAAGCTCTCCCGGAACATGCTCTTCATGAAGCGCTCGCTTCGCAAGCGGATCGTAGACGACCGCGCCATGGTAGAGGATGGCCGGGGTCGAAATTTTGAGGACATCGATCCATGGCGAAGCCGCGCTGACGGATCTTCCAGTAGCAAGCGTGACTCGACTGTGTCGCGAGAGCCGTGCTAGAAACTCCCTTGTCGATGGGGCAAGCGTCCCGTCGCGTTCCAGCAAAGTCCCATCAACGTCAAGAGCAAACAGCTCGTAGTCCGTGTTCATTCTTCCTTGGCAAGCGCGAGCATCGTCACTAGAGCTTGCTCATCATTTCGAGAACTTCAGAAAGATCCCGGTGGAATGGGCCTGGCTCTTCCAATTTGAGGGTGGTGAGGGCAGCAGCGAAGAGCACTGCTTGCGCGGGAGAATCGCCCAGCAAACGCCGGCCAAAGTAGGAAGAGAAACAGCTATCCCCACGTCCGGTTCTTCCAGCAAGCGACCGCGGATGAAACGGTGCCTCCACGACCTCATCGCCGATCTGCACCATCACCCCTTCTTGATGCGTAAGCACAACCTCTTTGGCACCCCAATCACGGAGGATCTTCGCCGCCTTGTAGCGATCGGTTTCTCCAGTCACGGTGGCCGCCTCGCGGTTGTCCACCTTGAGATAGTGTATCAAAGGAAGAACCTCTCGTGCCTGGTCCCAATGATCACCAACGAGCTCCCGGCTAACCTCTTTGCGCAAGAACCCCTGCGCATCAACGGCAAGTGGGCCGCGCGAAGCAATCTCCTTGAGGAATGGTAGATCGACCTCACCAGGGACGATCGTCCCCACATAGTAGACGCGTGCATCAACTGCTGGAATGTCTTCTACCGTGAACGTACCTGCGAATCCAAGCAAGTAGCAGGTGCGTTGATCAGAATTTCTATTGGGGATGATGTTTTCTATTCCGGTCGTCTCTTCAGTCAGTACAGGGAAGATCTCGCCACCGGCCGCCTTTAGCTCGTCCAACAGACCGAGGTCCTGTTTGGCCACACGCGTCAGCACAGCGATATCCAGGCCTAGCTTACGCAGGACCATGCCACCATAGTAGATTGCTCCTCCGGTGGCATCCGTTCGCTCACCCTCAACCACGATCCTGCCCTTGTCAATATGCCCGATGCACAAAACATCCACTTGCTTCTTCATCTGTCCTCCTTAGGTCGCGATTCGACCACGCATCAGTTTCTTTGCCAACGTTTGCATTATAGGCTGAGACGAAGCCAACGGCAATCATCCTAGCCGGGCCGCGCGGTGGTGCTGCGCACGACAAGGTGCGGCTCGAGGACACGATATAGCGGCAGAGTATCTTCCTTGCCAAGCACAGAGAGGAGCCATTCGGTGGCGATTTTTCCCATCTTGAACGTAGGCTGGGCAACGGTGGTCAATTGAATGCGGGGAAGAGAAGCATAAGAGATGTCATCATATCCGACAAGCGATAGATCTTCCGGAACGGAGAGGTCGAGCTCGTCCGCGGCCTCAAGTACCCCAAGAGCGGTCACATCGTTGGCGGCAAAAATCGCCGTCGGGCGGTTCTCCAGCGAGAGTATACGCCTGCCTGCCTCGCGCCCGGCGGCCTGGGTGAAATCAGCATAGCAGACCCAGGCATCATCCGCAGAGAGCCCATGCTGGCGGAGGACCTTCCTATATGTTGCCCTCCGATCGCGGCTCGACTGAACATTCGCCGGTCCGCCGATGAAGCCAATCTTGCGATGTCCAAGTTCGATCAGATGCTCCACCGCTAGACGCGCGCCAGCACGGTCATTGCCGATTACATAGGAGGTGTCCACATCTCGGCAGATGCGCGATACGAGGATGAACGGAGTCTCTGTTTGCGAAAGGCTCCTTGTAGATGGGTCATTGAGGGTGGCCGTGGCCAGAACCAGCCCGTCAACTTGCTTGCGCCGCAGCAGGCTGATGTAGCTTGCCTCGCGATCGATAGATCCGATCGTGTTACACAGGATCACGCCGTAGCCGGCGGCGTGCGCCACTTCACCCACCCCACGAGCGATATCGGCGAAAAATGTGTTGGTGATGTCTGGGACGATCAGCCCAATTGCCTCCGAAGAACCCTTCACCAACGCTCGCGCAAGTTCGTTTCGCTCGTAACCCAAACGCTGCGCAGCCATACGAACCCTTTCTCCCGTCTCATCGCTGATGAGCGGGCTACCGCTCAGTGCGCGGGATACGGTTGACGGAGACACACCCACCTCACGCGCGATGTCCTTGATAGTGACCATTCCTCGTCCTTTTCCTCTTTTCTCGTTCCTGCAGTGTGTCAGCTAGGCGGTCCCGCCCGCCGTCAGAACAGTGACATCCACCAAAACTAAGGATGATCGGGCTCTAGGTCAACATCACAAGACCATCAGAAAAACGGAGAACGATCGTTGACATGCAAATGGACCTATGATTTTCTCAAACATTTGCTTGATCTGTCGATTCCCCCTTCTCCGCCTCTACCCGCTCCAGCATATTTCTTAGATCCTGAAGTGCCTCCTCAAGCATGCTGTAGCCGTTCTCGAAGAACCTCTCTTGCAACTCAAGGATATAGATACCGTCATACCCTGCCATGATCCTGAAGACATCTTCGTACGGGATATTCCCCCATCCGATAGGGAGGTGTAAATCCCCTATCCCCATTGGCATCGCCTCGATATACGGTGGCGCTGATTCAGGTTTTCCTTTCCCGAAATTGTCATTAACATGAGCATGCCTGATGTATGGTTTAGCGGCTTGAATTGATCTTAGAAAATCGTAACCTACTTTCTTAGAATTTATATAAGAATGAGCAAAATCGTAACACATCTTAACGCTTTCTTCCCCAACGCTCTCCAATAGCTTTATTAGGTGTGTAATGCTGGAGTGAATATTCTCGACGCAGATCGTCACCCCTTCCCTCTTCGCCAGTTTACTAAGGTCGCCCAACTCGTCTATCTCTATCTCGCGTGCCTCTTCCTGGGTCACATCGCTGTCGTTGCTCTTCAGCTTCCCTTGATGGTACACAAGAGTCTTGGCTCCAATCGCAGCGGTGAACTGAATGCTGGCCGCAAAGACCTTCCGTTGAACATCAGGGTATTGAAAGTCCCTCAGATTCAGCCTGTCCGGTGCGTGTACGGTGTATTCTAGATCGAATCCATCTAGAATTGTTTTTACCTGTTTTGCTCTTCCCTTACGCAGATCCCCGTTCACCACCGCGTCGACACCGTGGACCGGTATTTCGGCCACATCGAAGCCCGCCACCGCAATGGCACGGACATCTCGTTTTAACAGTTCGAGATCGCCGTTGATCCTTCCCGAGTGGATGTTAAGCCCTATTTTGTTTCGCATGCTGCCCTCTCCTTAGACAGGATGATTTTTATGGCCCGAACTATACCACTTTTCGGGCGCGTGAAACAACGGATTACGTTCGATGAACTAGTGCCCTATCTCCATCGCGAAACACACCTTGACACCATCTTGTGCTATGAACTGCCACCATTACCTGGTTTTAAGACAGAAAACCTTGTCTCCGGGTTGAACAGGTGCACCTTCTCTTTGTCCAACTTAAGGCAGATCGTCTCACCGGTCCACCCGTCGAAGGGAGCCGGGGTCAGTGCACGGATCTCCTCTGCGTCAAACCTGAAGGTAACCAAGTCCTCACGCCCCAAGGGTTCGATCAGGTAAACCTCGGCCTTGAAATCTCCATCGCGTTCCGCCACGACGCTTATATCTTCAGGGCGGATACCCATAGTCACTCGTTGCGGAACGTCATTCTGCTTAGCCAGGGCTCCCCGTTCATCCGGAATGCGGATCTCCAGAGCCTGGCTCTTGAGATAGAAGCCGTTGTCCCGTTCCTCAAAGCGCATCTCGAGGAAGTTCATCGGGGGGGCGCCGATGAACCCGGCCACGAATAAGGTATCCGGATGATCGTAAAGCTGATTGGGCACGCCATAAGTTTGCAGCACACCGTAGTTCATCACCGCAATCCGGCTGGCCATGGTCATCGCCTCGACCTGGTCGTGGGTCACGTATACGGAGGTTACGCCCAGACTCTCCTGTAAACGCTTGATCTCCCCGCGCATCCGCAAGCGCAGCTTGGCATCGAGGTTCGAGAGGGGCTCATCGAAGAGCAGGATCGCTGGTTCTTTGACCAGTGCCCGCGCCACAGCGACTCGCTGTTGCTGGCCACCGGAGAGTTCAGCGGGTTTGCGATCCAGGAGTTCGCCGATCCCCATCATATCAGCCGTTTCCTGAACCCTCTTTTTCATTTCTCTTTTATGAACTTTCTTTAACTTTAATGGATAAGAAATATTGTCAAATGCACTCATATGTGGGTACAGAGCATAGCTTTGAAAGACCATCCCGATATTGCGTTCTTTCGGGATAAGGTGGTTAACTACTTTCTCGCCAAAGCGGATGCTACCAGAAAAAGGCTTATAGATCCCCGCAAGCATGAGCAAGGTGGTGGTCTTTCCACAACCTGACGGCCCCAGGAGGGCTACAAATTCCCCGTCCCTGATCTCCAGATTGAGATTGTCAACCGCCTTCACCTTTCCGAAGAGCTTGCATAAAGCCTCTAAGGTGATCTTCATTCTAGCGTTCTCCTCGAAGTAGCCTTCGTTAGCCGGATCATACCCCCCCCTTCTTTCCGCCACCGTAGATATTTAGTAACGCCTCTTGAGTGAAGAGGAAGAATACCACCACCGGGATCAACTGGAACAGCCCCACCGCGGCCACCGCGTTCCATTCAGTCATGACAGATTCGCTTATGAAATTCTGCAAATATAGAGACAGAACCGCGGACTTTCCAGAGCGTCCGACCATAAACGTAAGGGGAATCAAATAGGCATTCCAAGCGGTGAGAAACGAGAAGACAGACAGTGCCGCGACCCCAGGCTTGATATTCGGCATGATAATCTGCCACCAGACCTTGAATCGAGAGGCGCCATCGATCAATGCTGAACGTTCCATATCCCAGGATATATTGTCGAAAAATCCCTTCATTATCCAAATACCGAACGGAAGTTGAAAGGCAACCATAACCAAAGCCACACCACCTACCGTGTTATACCCGAAACCGCCAAGGAGTGGAACACCACGTCCGATGAACGGGATCTTCGTGATCCAAAGAAGCACGAAATAGATGGGGATCAAGAGGGTAACACTGGGGAAAGCGTGCAGGATCAAGGTCAAGGAAAGGAAACTCTTCCGTCCGGGGAACTTCATTCGCGCGAGGGCATAGCCGGTCATGGACGAGACCACCACCACGATCACGGTCATGATCAATGACATCAACAGCGTATTGAGGGTTATCCGCCAGACGCTGGGATAGCCGGGACCGAACGGTGATTCCCACAGGAACCGCCAGTTGTGTAAGGTCCATCCCAGCGACCTCAATCCCTCTGTCCTTGTCGAGAAGCTGGTAATCAGCAGCCACAAAAAACCGAGAAGGACGAGAGTGCTCGGCACAATTAAAGCCAGATAAGCAAGGACAGGCTTAACCTTCGGTCGTATTATCATGTTATCGTGCCTTTACATGTATACATTATAGCTGATCTATCTTCGGCTCCTCTACCAATTCTCCGAACTTGAACACCCGCATGTAGATGACAGCCATCACGATACCGATGATCACCAGCACCACCGACCAGGCCGCGCCATACCCCCACTGGGTATTCCCAAAATAGCTGGTCAGCGCACGATGGTAAGCAGTCAACGCCCAGACTTCGGTCTGATAAAGACCGGGGCCACCATCGGTGAGGAGCATGATGTACTGAAAGGATGTCAAGAGCGACAGGGTCTGATAAGTGGTGACGAAAAGGAGTGGCCATTTGAGCGCGGGAAGTTCGACGTAACGGATTGTCTGCCAGGTTGTCGCCCCATCTACCTTGGAGGCCATGAGGTAATCTTTAGGAATCGCTTCGATAGCCGAGGAGAACAGAATCATGCCGAAGGAGGCGCCGATGAAGCCATTGGCCAGGATGATGAAGATCCAAGGGGCAGTGTTGAGCAGGTACTTTCCACTACCGATACCTAAGGGGCCCAATATACTGTTTATGATTCCCATTGGTGCGGGTCCAGCCAGAGCCTTCCACATCATGATATACACGACTACCGGGGTGATACGCGGGAGGAACCACAACACCCGAAAAGCAAAACCGGCTCGCCGATTGATGTGCGTCGTTATCAAGGCGATAACTAAGGCCATCCCCACGTTGAACACAGTCAGAGTCAGAACCACATACATGATTGTGTTGCCGAGGATCTTTGGGAAGAACCTGTTGGTAAAGATCTTTACATAATTATCTAAACTCCAGTTTACTGGGTTCCACCACGCAAGAATACCGAAGTTGGTCATGTCTAGATTGGTAAAGCTTAGGATAAAAACCATTACAAGCGGAATAAAGAAGAATAAAACCACTAAAACAAGCGTAGGAGAGAGAAATACATACGGAGCAAGCTGACCCCGCATCCGAGAGAACCTGACGTTCCTCGTTCCTGATAAAGCGGGGAGGGGAAGCTTCCCCCTCCCCGCGGTTTGTTCTGGTTGTTTCACCGGATAATTACCTTGTCACCCAGCTCACGTTGGAGCCCATCGACCACGAAGTCCACCGCTTCCTGCGGGGTGAAAGTGTCGCCTACCACCCCTGCCAAGGCCTCGTAGGTGATGCTGGAATAGGATCCCCAATTGGGATTATTGGGCAAGAAGGTGGTGTAGTTCAGCATGTAGAGCGTCTCGCTCAGCAAACGCGAGGATTTATAGAACATGTATTCCGTCTGCCCTTTCAGGATACCAAGGTGGGTGCTGGCGATCGCGTGACGCGTATTAGGCCCGTAGTTGGTGACATTGTCAATCAGGGCCAGCGCCAGGTCCGGATACTTACATTGAGAACTGATGAGGTAGGCCATCGGGTGGGTGAGGGTGTTCGGCCGGCCGCCCTTATCCGCAGCGGGGATCAATGCGAAGCCAAAGGTCTTCCACATATAGTCCTCTCCGCCAAGGTCCTTAAGGTAGGCTTCCGCCCACTCGGCCCACTGCCATGTCCCACCGATCCAGAACAGGACCTTGCTCCCGGTGATCGCAGGATGCCAAGCCTCGGACCAGCCCAAACCAAGACAAGCCATGGAGCCGTAGCTATGTGCGGCATCATAGAAGAACTTGTAGTACTTCAGGCCAGCCTCTTTGTCGAAGACCAGCTTGCCGGTTGTGGCATCGATTGTGTCTCCACCGAAGGCGTAGTAGAACGCGGTGAAATCAGGGCCGTTCTTCGGACGCGTCCAGAAACCGTTGCCATCAGGAACGATCCCCTTATCTACAGCTTCTTTGGCCACTCTTAGCATGTCGTAGAGGGTAAATTCGCCCTTCTTGATCTTATCCGGCAGGGCCGCAATCTCGTCCGCGGACCAACCCAGCTTGCTTAACAGGACCTTGTTGAAGTAGAGGGGCCGTGCCTCAGCATCTTGGGGAATCCCCCAGATTTTGCCCTTGTAACTCACGCTGTCCCACAGGTTATTGATAACGTTGTCAAACCCGGGGAACTCCTTCATCAGTTTATCCAATGGGATGATCCGGCCCGCCTCGGCCTGAGCACCAATGTACTCGTGCCCGGTGAGCCAGATGTCGGGCGACTCACCTGCACCATAACCCAGCACGAACTCCGTCACATAATCGCCCCAGTCGATGTTGTCCTGATTGATCACCACTTTTACGCGCCTAGGGTCACCCGCGGCCTCCAGGTCGGCGTTGAGTTCCTCTGCAGCAAGAATGAAGTTGTTGCCACGCCAGTTCTCCATCGGCGGTTTTGCTCGACAACGAATGGTGATTGTGATAGTCTCTGTCTTCTGCGTATTTTGCGCCAGGGCAACCAGCCCTCCAGCCACCACAAAACACCCGATCAGCATCAACACAAGTAAACGTTTCATCTTCCCTCCTCCTTGTTCTAGTAGCCTGTGACACACGTTCTTCCTAACAGTGTATTCTCTGATGTATCACCTCCTGTAACAGGGATAGTAGCTGCATAACATACAGTATCCAAGAAGTATTTATTCGGGCTTCGATGAGATTTCAACTCTAAAGATGGTCGCTTCGACGTGAGATGTACCCCGGCTCGCCTCCACTCCTCAAGTGAGTACCTACTTACACCTGATAGAAGAGCTGGATGTCTCTTTTCTCGAAAGCAGGCTGTTTCATCGCGATCTGCAAAGATTTTCATAATGAAATCATGCAAAGATACCACAAAAAAGAGCCTTTGTCAATAAGAAAGCTTATTGTTGACGCCGCAGTGTTAGCCTGCGTCCGAAGGACAGAGAGGAGGCAAACAGATCTGAAGAAAGAGGACCAGTTTCTCACGGTAATGCAGGCGTTCGACAGTGTGTTGGCACACGGATCGTGCAAGTGTGCATAGGTAGAGGGGTTGAAGTGATGTGGCAAATCATGCGTGTACAACACTTGTCTCGAGGAGCAGAACTCAGGAAAGTCCGTTCAGCTATGTGATTGCTAGTACTTTCGGTGGTGCGTCTACCCCTGGGGGATGTAGTAACACTTTGGACTTACTACACCCCCCAAGCATCTATTCAAAAAACTTCTCTCGTCTGCGTTCAGTTCCTTGGTCTTGAGCACGGTTGCCCACTCGGTCTTGAGCTCAGTTAGAGAAATCTGATGTAGTCGTTCCCGGGCCAACTCCCAGGACTCACCCGTCCGGTTCTCCACCAACCGCTACCTCCTACCAGATTCCGCTCAAGGGATTGGCCGACGCGGTGATTAACGGCGGAATGCCGTTTGACCTGCCGGTGCTGAAACCGTTTTTCACCGGAGAAAACAGCATCTGGCCCCGGAAGAGTGATCTCGATCAGTACGCGTCATTCCTCGACGCTCGTATCCGTTACACCCGGGTCACAAAACTTCTCGACGCGGTCGCGGGCCTGACCATGGATCAGGTGAACGATCTGGCGCTTATCCCCGGCGACGCGGTAGTGCGCGAGTTCATCGGCGGGAGCACAATCGAGATTCCGCACAACGAGTGACCGCGCTGCCCGTCAGGGGCGCGGTTGATTTCTTGCGGTCGGGGGGCTGTCCTCGCGGTAGTGGGCGCCGCGGCTGGTGCGGTTGTGCCACGCGGCCTCAGCGATGATCAGCGCCGTCTGCACCCCATTGCGCAGGCCGAGCAGGGCGTCGTCCAGCCGCGCCCGCCGGTAAAACTCGATGATATCCTCCCATAGATGACGCAGATCGCGGATGGCGCGTGCCAGCCGGTGAGCATCACGCGACAGGCCGACGTAGTACCACATGGTGTACTGGATCGACCGCCAATCACGGTGGATAAGCGCGGGATCGGCCGGGGTTCCCTCGGGAGCGCCTTGCCACGGTGGAACCTCATTCTCCCGCACGGGCGCCACCGGGTTCTCCCGGATATGACGGGCGGCACGGTCGCCGAACACGAGCCCCTCCAGCAGTGACGTGCTCGCCAGCCGGTTGGCGCCGTGGAGTCCAGTGCAGGCAACCTCGCCCACGGCATACAGATTGCGGATCGTCGTCCGTGCCCACGCGTCCGTCCACACGCCACCGCAGGAGTAATGCGCCGCCGGCACAACCGGAATCGGTTCATTTTCCGGATCTATCCCCGCTTGACGGCAGCGAGAGGAGATGGTTGGAAATCGGTCTGAGAAATTTTCCACTCCGGAGACGTCAAGGAGGACGTATGGATACCCGTTTACGGTCATCTCGCGATGAATGGCGCGTGCCACCACGTCCCGCGGCGCGAGGTCGCCCCACTCGGGAGCGACCTCGGTCATAAACCGGCGCCCATCGGGCGTGTACAACGCGCCGCCCTCCCCGCGTACCGCCTCCGAGATGAGGAAGTTATCGCCGTCGGGGGTGGCGAGCGAAGTGGGGTGAAATTGAATGTACTCGGCGTTGATCACGCGGGCGCCGGCGCGATGTGCCATCGCTAGTCCGTCCCCACGGGCTCCGGGTGGATTGGTGGTGTAGCGGTAGATTCGCCCCAACCCGCCGGTGGCGAGTACAGTTACGCCGGCGAGGTACCGGTTCACTGCCCCGGTCTCCTGATCCAGCACGTATGCCCCGTGACAGGTGACGGGCTGGTAGACGGTGAGCGGATCGAGGGCGTGATGGGGAAACGTGATAAGGTCTACCGCGGTGGCGCCCGTTATCAGGCGTACGTTCGGGCGGTTATCGAGAAGCGCGAGCAGCGCTGTGGCAATCGCTTTGCCGGTGTGATCGCCGACATGGAGGATCCGTGGTTTGGAATGCGCTCCCTCCCGAGTGTAATCAAGCGTGCCGGCGGGGGTGCGGGCGAACGGGACGTGGGCCTGTTCGATCAGGAGTTGGTGCACGAGGCGGGGGCCTTCCTCGGCCACGATTTCCGCCGTGCTGACGGCGGATAGGCCCGCACCGGCGCGCAGAATGTCCTCCACAAGGAGGCGAGAAGAATCCCCTGGCCCCAGCGTAACGATGCCGCCCTGGGCGTATTGTGTGTTTCCCATGGTTGGGTCGTCGGCGCGGGTGATCACCACTACCTGGCGGGCGGAGTCGCGGGAGACGCCCAACGCTGTGGACAGGCCAGCAATCCCCGTTCCAATAATGAGGATGTCGATCTCCACTACCGTCATTTCGTGATCTCCAACATTCGATCCAACGCCGCTCGTGCTGCCGCGGCCGTTTCCGCCGGCACCTCTACTATACCTGTCTTGTCGCCTGTCTTGTCACCGGACACAATGGCGGTGAGCACCCGTGCCAGGTCGGTGACACGGGTCAGCGACATATTCACGCAATACGGCGGCGGTTCCCGCAGGGAGAGGACTTTCTTGTCCGGATTCTCCGCCCGTAATCGCGCCACCAGATGTTCCTCGGTTCCCACTGCCCACACCGACCCTGACGGAGCTTCGCTTATTGTCCGAATGATGTACGACGTCGATCCGACCGCATCGGCGAGCGCGACCACGTCCTCACGGCATTCCGGGTGGACGATCACCCGCGCAGTTGGGTACCGGTCCCGTATTTGTTGGACGTCGGCGGGGAGAAAGCGCACGTGTACGTTGCACGCCCCCCGCCACAGGATCAACCGCGCCCGCTGAAATCGGGCGAGATCCGTGGGCGGAAATCGGGGATCCCACACAGCGATGTCGTCATCGGGTACTTCTAACCGGTGCGCGGTGTTGTATCCCAGATGTTGATCCGGCAAGAAGAGCACACGCTGGTAGTGACGAAACGCCCATGTCAACACATCATGGGCGTTGGCCGACGTGCACGTCGCCCCGCCGTGCCTGCCAACGAATCCTTTGATCTGTGCGTCGGAGTTCACGTAGGTGATTGGTACCATGTCGCCGGGTGGGGGCGTCAACGCCGCCCATGCTGCCTCTACCTGAGCGATCCGCGCCTGATCGGCGAGGATGCATCCGGCGTCGGGACGGGGAGTGAACACATGCTGTCCGGGGCGGGCGAGAACGGCGGCCGTTTCTGCCATAAACCGGACGCCGCAGAACACGATGTAGCGTGCCTGTGTCGCGGCCGCCCGCCGTGACAGTTCGAGGGAATCGCCGCGCGAATCGGCCCACGCCACGACCTCGTCACGCTGGTAGTGGTGGGCGAAGATCACGAGGTCATCGCCGAGTTGCTTCTTCGCTGCCTCAATCTGGGCTACCGCTTGCATCTCTAACTCATTCATCGACTGACCTCGAGCGAAAAGTCCAGCGCCGGCGCGGAATGGGTCAACGCGCCGATGGAAATGTAATCAACCCCGGTGGCGGCGACCGCAGTTACGTTGTCCAGCGTGATTCCTCCTGATGCTTCGACTGGCACCCGGCCGGCGACGAGATGGACCGCTTCCCGCAATGTGGGGATATCCATATTGTCGAGGAGTACACGATCGACCCCGAGTGGGAGCACTTCCTCCAATTGTGCGATTGTCGTCACTTCAACCTCAATTGGAACCGTGACGCCCGCAGTGCGCACCCGCCGAACCGCCGCAGTCACGGAATCAGCGACGGCAAGGTGGTTATCCTTGATGAGCACCATGTCATACAGTCCTGATCGGTGATTACGTCCGCCTCCCGCGCGCACGGCGTACTTTTCCAATGCCCGCCATCCCGGGGTTGTCTTGCGGGTGTCGAGGATAACCGCGTTGTAACCGGCGACTGCATCGACAAACCGCGCGGTGAGGGCGGCGATTCCGGACAGGTGGCACAGGAAGTTGAGTGCAACCCGCTCCCCGGTGAGGATCCCCGCCAGCGGTCCCATCACAGTGGCGACAACGTCACCGGCGGTGACGGGTTCGCCGTCGGTGGCGTGCATTTCCAATTGGATGTGCGGGTCAACCCGGTGGAAGACCTGGCTTACAACCGGCAGTCCGGCGACGATTCCATCGGCCTTGGTGAGAATTACCGCACGGCCGGCGACCGCAGCAGGAATGATTGCCTGCGTGGTGGCATCGCCGGCACCGATGTCTTCGGACAGGGCGCGCTCGATCAACGGAAGCGCATCATCGATCATTTCTTGCAAATCCATGGCGTAATTCTAGTCCGCGGAGGACGAGAAATCACGCCGGCGTGATTGCCGGTGCGGCGGTCTCATCTCCGATAGGTGACGAATTCAAAGGTCGATCCGTCCGCGCAGGGCCCGGCTTAGGGTGACCTCATCGGCGAACTCAAGGTCACGGCCGACCGGGATCCCCTGGGCGATCTGAGAGATCTTCACTCCGAGCGGCTTCAGCAGCGACACGATATGCATTGCGGTGATCTCCCCTTCGAGCTTCGGTTCGAGGGCGAGGATCACCTCTTTCGTCCCTTCGGCTTTCACCCGGTTCACCAATGCGTCGATCGTCAAATCGGCAGCGCCCACCTCGTCCATCGGCGAGATCAACCCTCCCAGGACGTGGTACAACCCGTGGTACTCGCCGGTGCGTTCGATCTTGGCGATTTCCCATGGATGACCGACGACGCAGATCGTCTCCTGATCGCGGTTGGGATTGGAGCAAATCTCACACAGGTCCCCGGTGGCGAAGTTGTAGCAGCGGCGACAGCGATGGACGTCGGTTTTTACCCGGGTAATGGCGGCGGCAAGCCCTGTTGCCTCTTCCGCCGCGGCACTCAGCAGGTGAAACGCGATCCGCTCCGCGCTCTTCCGCCCGATCCCCGGCAGAGCACGGAGGCGATCAATCAATTCCTCCAGGGGAGCGATCATAGGCCAGGCATTCCGGGGATGTTCATCCCCTGAGTGAGCGGGCCGAGCTTTTCCTTCGCTATTTCCTGTGCGTTCTTCTGCGCTTCCTGTACCGCGGCGACGATGAGGTCGACGAGCATTTCCACGTCGTCCGGATCGACAACCTCGCGCTCGATCCGCATGTTCAGAAGTTCACCACGGCCGTTTACCCCCCAGCTCGCGGGGGGGAGGAAAGCGGAGATTCGCCGAAGGCGGATCATGCTGTTAGTATGGAGTAAATGAGTACAGTTATTAAACCGTGCGAAATAGGCTTGACATTGTGATGTCAGTGTGATACAATGTTTCATTATGAAATGAGATGCACGCAAGCTGACTCACAAGGAATTGACTGAATTGAGGAAACGGGGGGTAGCCAGCGTCCAAGCGGGGGAGAGCCCAGAAGTCGTTGCGCGTGTGTTCGGCATTTCCCGCATGACCATCTACAACTGGTTGGCGCTCTATCGGCGCGGGGGATGGCCTGCCCTTGATGCTAAGAAGCGTGGTGGACGCCCACCGAAGTTGGATGCCAAGGCCATACGCTGGGTGTACGACACCGTGACAATGAAGAATCCGTTGCAGCTCAGATTCCCATTTGCTCT
>CAJVYM010000019.1 GCA_913009415.1 uncultured bacterium | reverse complement strand
GAATCTCCTTGACGATATCCCAGCTCACCCCCAAGTGTCGGCTCACATCCAAGATCGTCATCCGTTGCGACAGCGCCAATACATATCGCTCAAACGACCGCGTGTAACAACGACGCGCCTCAGCAAAACCCAAATGAACCCGCCTCAACACGCCACATTCCAGACACAAAACTCGTTGCACCCCTAAGCGGATCACTACCGGTTTCCCTCCAATCGGCACACTACGAAACTCCCGCTCTACACACCCTCGGCGTATCACTCTCCGAGAGTTACACTCCGGACATCGCAACCGCTTGTGATTGTGCCGAATACGAAACAGTATCCTTCCCTGCCGATATTCGGTTGCCTTGTAGATATAGCCGCGTATCCCAAATGCGTGGTACAATAACGATGTGGACATGGCTTGACCTCCATTTTGTCTATTAACCGGTCTTTATAACGGCTGAAGGTAGGCCGTGTCCACATTCTTGCTCCCAGGTACGCAAATTCCGGATGAACCTGAACTATTTTCCTGGAAACATCTGTGAGGGCATGTCGGAGTGCCGAAGACAACCCCGCTTTACGTTTATGGACGCGGAGAACTGGTACAAGACCTACGAGGTCCTGCTTGAGCACTTCGATGCTGCAGATGAAGACTGGCGGGCGTTGTTGTTCAAACTGTGGATCGCCCGCGTGTTCAACTACACCACGAAGGTAGCTCTCAGAGGCTACGATTACGCGCTGTTCTATCTCTACCAGATGATTGAGGGATTTGTGAGGATGTCAAAGGGTGAGGAACGTGGAATCTGATACGTTTGCGGTAGTGATGGCCGGAGGCAGCGCTGCGAGGTTTGGCCGATGAGTACTGAAGCGAGCCCCAAGCAGTCCCTCTTGCCTGGCACTCGTGGTGGTCGCTCTCCCGACCGATCGCTATGTCGAAGAAGTGGGCTGCTTCCTCCTTCCCGTCACTGCATGTTCGCAAGAGGGCGATGATCAGAGTGCAATGTGGCGTTTGGCGATATGCTTGCCTTTGTGCGCGTTCACGGTGAAACTTGTGGCTATTAGAAGGACAGGAGCGATGTGAATGAGGGTGAAAAGATGAATGAACTTGAGAGCATGATCGACAGGAAATCACCCGCCCCGATCTATCAGCAGCTGAGGGAAATCATCAGACGCAAGATCGAGGACGGTGAATTCATGCCCGGGGAACGCATCCCCACTCAGTATGAACTGTGCGACATGTTTGCCGTCAGCCGCGCTCCGGTGCGGCAGGCGCTGACCGAGCTGGTCAACGAGGGGCTGTTGAACCGTCAGCAGGGAAGCGGGACGTTCGTCAATCAGAAGATCGGTGAAACAGCAACGCCGTTGCGGGTCATCGTCCCTGAGAATCTATGGATTGGTCCCCTGCGCCAGGCTGTCAGACTCTGCAACGATGAGCAAACAGAGTGGAGGGCTTCTCTTGAAGTGCAGGCTGTGGGGCGCCTACAGCTACACGACCAGATACTCTTGGCGGTGGGTAGGGGAGAGGCTCCTGATCTTGCCCTGATCGACTGGGCGTGGGTGAGGGAGTTTGCTGATCTTCATTTCCTGAAGCGTCTCGACGTGGTCGATCCAGAGTGGGCCTCCTCGTTCAAGGCGGATCTCTTTCCCGTATTTGTGGACCGAACGACTCCAGTGCTGTACGGTGCACAGCCAGAGGCGAATGTGTCAGTCCTGTGGTATCGAAGGGACTGGTTTGAGGAAGAAGGGCTGGAGCCGCCGACGACGTGGGCGGAGCTTGTGGAAGCCGCGCAGCATTTCCAGCCCTCTATCGAGTTTCCATTGACGTTTGCTGCCGGACGCAAGGCGAGGGAGACGACGACCTACCAGATGCTCCCATTCCTCTGGCCCGCAGGGGGGAGGTTATTCGATGGCGAAGTGGAGCTGAACCCTGGAGTGGTGACGGGGCTTCAATTCATCGTCGATCTCGTTCACAAGTTCCATGTCGCCTCGCCTGATGTTGTGGCGTATGCGTGGGATCAGCCAGCGCGGCTGTTTGCCAGTGGTAAGGCGGCTTTGGCGGTAGGTGGAAGCTACGAAAAGCCGCTTATCCAGGAAGAGTCGGGGTGGGATGATGAGACCTTCCGCAGCAGAGTAAATTGCATTCCTATCCCTGCCGGCCCTGATAGCGTGCCGGCAGCTGTTGCAGGCGGGATGGTGTATGTCATCTTCCGGCAGACACGGGCGGCCCCACTTGCGCTTGCTGTACTGAAACGGGTTGTCAGGCCTGAGGCGATGCGGAGATTCTGCGTGGAAACCGGACGGAGCCCGACGCGCATTTCCGTGGCCAGGACGCTCGACTCGAAGCAGGGTTGGTTCTCGCGGCGAGTCTCCGAACTGATGCACAGTGCACGCCCGCGTTGGGATATACCAGAGTACGCGCGAGTCTCCGGCCAGATCCAGCTGATGATCGAAAACGCGGTCACCGGCCGCGCGACACCCCGGGAGGCGGTTGAGAAGACGCGTGACGTGTTGCGGGCAGTCTTCTCCTAAGGGCAGCGAATCGGCGCTTCCGTGCTTCTGGGTCTCATTTTTCGTCGTCACCTCATGCCCTCCCTCTTGACATCACTGGCGCCGAATGCTATATTTGGTATACCAAATTCACCGCTTCTGTTGGAGGTGACCGGGCTATCGTAGAGTAGTTAACTGGTTGGTGTTGTGCAAGGAACATCTGTAACAAGGAGGGAGTAGAAATGAAAAAAGGCTTGATTTGTGGACTGTTGGTTGGCCTGCTCTTGGGTGTAGCGGTTGGTGCCTATGCTGCTGACAAGACAGTCGTAGAATTCTGGACAACGGATAACGAACCGGCTCGCGTCACGGTCTACGAGGCAGTGGCTGCGAGGTTCATGGCTGCAAACCCAGGAATTGAGATCAAGATCGTTCCAGTGCAGGAAGCGCAGGTGTCGCAACGTATTGCCACGGCAATGGCAGCGAATCAATTGCCGGACATCGTCCGTATGGGAGTCGAGCGGGTGGCCAGCTTCTCAGCCGACGGGATCATGGATGAGAACGCAGCCGCGGCCGTCATCAACGATTTGGGGCTGAGCGACTTCCGCGCCGGCCCGTTGGCGATGGTCATCGACCCGGCTACCGGCAAGTATGCAGCGGTCCCTTACGACGGGTGGATTCAGGCGATCTGGTATCGTACAGATCTGTTCAAAAAGTACAACCTCACGCCGCCGGTGTCGTGGGCGGACATCAACGCTGCAGTCGACACGCTGCCAGGAAAGAGCGGCCTCTTGTACGCGCTCGGATTGGGCACGGACCCGGGCCAGAACTACGGTCAGCAGGTGTTTGAACAAGTGGCGATCTCCAATGACGCGTGGCCGTTCGATAAAGATGGGAACGTCACCATGGATACGCCGAACATGGTCGAAGCACTCCGGTTCTACACCAATCTGCAACGCGGGGCGATACCCGGTCCGCAGTACTGGCGCGGCGCACGCGAGGCCTATGAACTTGGCCAATCCGCGATGCTCTTCTACAGCACCTACATCATGGACGACCTCGTACAGGGGTCCGGCCTGGCGGGCGGCGGAAACGTCCAGATCCCGGTGAAGGACCTTGCTCTCAAGACGGGATTTGCATCCAAGATGGTCGGCCCCAACGGAACCGGTACGTATGGTCAGCTGGTGACGCTGGGGATCATGAAAGGGGCCGATCCTGCCGCCCAGAAGGTCATCGAATGGTTCCTGACCGGGCAGAACTACCAGGATATCCTGGCGCTCGCTCCGTTCGGGAAGGTACCGGTGCTGAAGAGCGCGGTCGCTGGTTGGAAGAAGCTGAGCCCATTCTTCGCTTACTACTCCAGCGACACGCTGAATCAGATCGCCAATGGATATGAAACGATGCAGCGGTGGCTCTTCCGCCCCGGCTACAATGCCACTGAACGCGCTGTGATCGGGGACATCGAAGGGCGTCTCTTGATTCCGCAGGTCATCAGCAACATCGCATTAGAGAAGATCATGACGCCAGAATCGGCGGCAAAATGGCTTCAGCAACAAGTGGAGGCGATGCTTGCCGAACGTAAGTAAAACCGGGTGCAGTGCTGGGGATGAGATGAATCTCATCCCCAGCCTGATTTTCTGCGATCGGCGGGTATCAAATAACCATTACCAGAAGACGGCGAGGTAACGCATGGCGGGTGGTTTTGCGGATGGTGCGCGTCCCGTGTTGACGCGTTGGAGCTCGTTGCGGGCTCGCGAGTCGCGGCTCGCCTGGCTCCTCACCTCCCCCACCGGGCTGGTAGTCTTTGGGTTGGTGATCTTCCCCGCGATCTTCAGTATCTGGATCAGCTTTCACGATGTAACGCTCCGGAACCTGAACGACGTCTTTCACGCCCCGTTTGTCGGCCTCGAAAATTACCGGAATGTGGTCAACGATTTCGCGTTCAAGTTCCAAAACCTTCGTCAATGGGGGGCAGCGGTCACCAGCGTTGTCTATTCGTTTGCAGCGACGACGCTGACCGTACTCATTGGCCTGATTGCCGCCCTGTTGTTGAATCGGCCTTTCCGCGGCCGCGGGCTCACGCGTGCCATCTTCCTCTTTCCTTATGTGGCACCGATTGTCAGCGTGGCCTTCGTCTGGCGTTGGATACTCGATCCGCGACCGTCCGGGGTGCTAAACGATATCCTCATGCGCCTGGGCCTCATCGGAGCGCCGAAGGCGTATCTGGCAACACGGGGGCTGGCGCTCCTGTTGGTGATCATCTTCGAGGCGTGGCGATATTTTCCGTTTGCAATGCTGATGATCCTTGCCCGACTGCAGGCGGTAAACAACGCCTTGTATGAGGCCGCCAGCGTAGACGGCGCGAGCGCCTGGCAAAAATTCCGTAATATCACGCTCCCTGAGCTGCGCTACGTATTGGGCGCCGTATTCCTTCTCCGGTTGATATGGACGTTCAACAAGTTCGATGACATATTCCTGCTGACCGGTGGTGGTTTCGGCACGAATGTACTGCCTGTATTAACGTATCAATTCAGCTTTCGAGCATTCAACTTCGGCAAGGGAGCGGCCAACGCCATGATCCTGCTGGGGATCTTGGCCATCTTCCTAATTGTGTACGCGCGTACCGTTATGCGTGAGAGGGGGTGAGGAAGAGACGTGAAAGAGGGAAGATTCAGATCTGCAACAGAGGGACGTTTGAGTTTGATCGATCGCCTCGCGCGATCACTCACCTGGCCACGTTTCATCTTCGCGCTCACTCTGATCTTCTTTCTCACGAGTATTTTGTTCCCTTTCTACTGGATGGTCAGTTCGTCGTTCAAGTCATTCGCCGAGATCGCTGGAAGACGACCGGCCTATGTTCCTAGCGCCCTGCGTCTGGATGCGTACAAGGCACTGTTCGATCCGAATTTCACGGGCTTTCAGGACTTTGGCGTCAACATCCTCAACAGCATCAAGGTAGCGGTCCCTACAGCGATCATCGCCGTTATCATCTCCACTCTTGGTGCATACGCCGTGGCCCGGCTGCGTTTCAAGGGGAAGGCGTTCCTCTTAAACGGCATCCTGCTTGTGTATCTGTTCCCGGCTGTACTGCTCATTATTCCCTTATTTGCCATGCTGACGCAGATCGGGAGGAGCCTGGGGTTTAGTGTGCAAGACAACCTGCCGATCTTGATGGTCACCTATCTGGCCCAGACCCTGCCCGTGGCTCTTTATATGTTGGCCAACTACTTTCGTACCATCCCCGCTGAGATCGAACAGGCCAGTCTGATCGATGGATGCAGCCGTTTCAGCGTGATATGGCGGATCACCCTTCCTCTATCCATTCCCGCATTGGTATCGGTCGCCATATACACATTCATGATCGCGTGGAACGAGTTCTTGTACGCGCTTGTCTTTCTGAACAGCTCTTCGATGTTTACCATGCCGATCAAGATCAACGCCATTTTCAACTCTCCTGATCCGCGGCCCCAGGTCGTTATGGCTGCCTCCACCATCATGACAATCCCGGTGGTGATCCTGTTTCTTGCACTGCAGCGGTTCTTGGAGGAAGGGCTGACCGCGGGCGGTGTGAAGGGATAAGAAAGGGTGGAGGGCCACAAAATACCGGATTCAACGATCTAGGGGGACGCTTATGACTACGATTGGGCTTTGCCATTACAAAGTCGGGGGGACGGATGGCGTATCCCTGGAGATGGACAAGTGGAAGACCGCTCTTCAGAGAATGGGGCATACAGTGTACCTGTGCGGGGGAGACCTGGGTACGGGCGACGGATACCTGATCGAGGAGCTCTACCACCACCGCGAGGATGCCGAACGGATGGCTCGAAATACCTTCTACGAGCTGAGCGATTACCCGAATGGCGCGGCCCTGGAGCGTGACATTCTCTCCCTCGCGCGCGTGATCGAGGAGAAGTTGATTGCGTTCATCGAGGAGAAGCACATCGATCTTCTTATTCCAAACAATATTTGGTCGATCGGAGCAAACCCCGCGGCGGCGATCGCGTTTGCCAATGTTGTACGCAGGCTACGCGTTCCGGCGATTGGACACAACCACGACTTCCACTGGGAATCTTTCCGCGGGATGCATGCTACCTGCCCGGAAGCGCAGCGGATCATCGATGAGTATCTCCCCCCGGTAGATCCGTCGATCAGCCACGTGGTGATAAACAGTTTTGCCCAAGGAGAACTGCGGGAGCGGCGCGGCGTATCGTCCACGATCGTCCCCAATGTGTTCGACTTTTCCGGTCCTGATTGGCAGAGCGATGACTACAACCGGGATTTCCGATCTGAGATCGGAGTGGGAGAAAACGATATCTTGGTTCTGCAAGCGACGCGCATCGTCTCGCGCAAGGGGATCGAGTTGGCGATTGACTTGGTGGAGAAACTTGGCCAACCGGAATTCCGCGAGCAGATTGTGCAGAAGGGGGTATACGACGGGCGAAGGTTCGGAAAAGAGGATCGGATCATTCTTGTCCTTGCCGGCTACTCCGAGGATCCGAAGAAGGAATACCTGAAGCGCCTTCAGAAGAAGGCGACGTGGGCGGGGGTGGGGCTACGGGTCATCTCCGAGCGGGTAAAGTCCAGGCGGGAAGTCGATGACGGGAAGAAAATCTACTCTTTGTGGGACTGCTACGTCTTTTCGGACCTGGTCACGTATCCTTCTTTGTATGAGGGCTGGGGAAACCAGTTTCTGGAGGCGCTGCGTGGCCGCGTTCCAATTGTTGTTTTCGAGTACCCCGTCTACCGTGCGGATATCAAGGAGAAGGGCTTTTCCGTGATCTCCTTGGGGAGTGAGGCCGAGGGTAAGGACGAGCTGGGTCTGGTGCGAGTGAGTGACCGGTTTATCGATCGTGCCGCGCAGGAGAGCGTGCGTGCTCTGACTGACAAGGCGTTTCGCGAAGGAATGGTGGAGAAGAACTTCGCTCTTGGCAAGCGCTTCTACAGCCTGGAGAGCCTCGAACGGTACGTGCAGGAGATTATCGCCCGTGTCCCGTGATAGCGTCAGGGCAGCAGGGGACGAGCCGCTGTCGATGAAGAAGGTCGATGCGATTCTTGTCTCACACACCCATTGGGACCGTGAGTGGCACCGGCCGTTTCAGGAGTTCCGCGTTCGGTTGGTGAAACTGATCGATCTCGTGTTGGATATCCTCACAACGGACTCGAACTACAGGCAATTTCACTTGGATGGGCAGACGGTGGTCTTGGAGGACTACCTCGAGGTTCGCCCGGAGAAAGAAGGACTTCTGCGCCGGCTAATCGGTGAGAAGAGGCTCCTTGTTGGTCCGTGGTACGTCCTTCCTGATGAGTTCCTCGTAAGCGGAGAGGCGTTGATCAGGAACCTCCTCCTCGGATGGCGTATCGCTGAGTCCTTTGGACACGTGATGCGCGTTGGCTACTTACCAGATCAGTTCGGTCAGATCTCGCAAATGCCGCAGATCCTGCGTGGATTCGATCTTGAAAGCGTGATCCTCTGGCGTGGGTTGGAGTACGACCGCAGCGTGCACAACGAGTTCATCTGGGAGAGCCCCGATGGAAGCCGCCTCCTGGGGATTCATCTCCCTCCTCGGGGCTACGGGGGGCTGGATAGGCTGGCGGATAATCCGGAAGAAGGAGAGCGGAAGATCGCTGCGCTCCTTGATTTCCTCGCTCCACGCAGCGCAAGCGGTCACGTGTTGATCATGAACGGAGATGACCACGCGTTTCCTGAACCGGGACTCCCCGCGTTCTTGGAGGGGCTGAGTGATGAGTTGGACATAAGGCAAGGCTCCCTGGAGGAATACATCGACCTTGTCCGCTCCGATATCGATGAGGAATCACTGTCTGTCGTGCGGGGAGAGCTCATCTCGTCGAAGGACACGCGCGTGCTGCAGAGTGTCTATTCATCGAGGATGTACCTCAAACAGCTCAATCATGCTTGCGAGACCGCACTTGAAAAGTGGGCTGAACCGACATCTGTCTATCGCTCGTGGTTGGGGGACGAGCCTCGGCGTGGGCTGCTCCGGCTCTCCTGGAAGTGGCTCCTCAAGAATCACCCGCATGACAGCATCTGTGGGTGCAGCATCGATCAGGTACACAGAGAGATGCGCACGAGGTTCGCGTGGAGCGATCAGATTGCAAATACACTGATCGCCGAAAACATCGAGTCCATCGCTAAAAGGATCGACACGCGTGGTATACTGCGAGATGACAGTGAACGCGCACTGATCGTCTTCAACCCCACGAACTTCTCGGGCACGCAGGTCATGGAGGGTGAGTGCAAGCTTCCATCATCGCTAGCAAGGGACGATCTTGTTATTGCGGGAGGAAACGGGGTTGCCGCGCCTCTTGAGGTCCTCTCTTGGGAAAAGACCGATCCCGCGCAAGACATAGTTCGGGCAAGAATCAGATTTCTCGCCTCAGATCTCCCGGAAAATGGCTACGTGAGCTATCGTGTCACTCGCGTAACGATGGCGGGGGGAGGCAAGCCCGCTTTGTCAACAGACATCCGCGCTGGTGAGGACTGGATCGAGAACACACATTACCGGGTCATTGCAAAACAGGATGGGACGATCGAGATCCTGGATAGGGACCACACGAATGTCTACTCCGGGTGCCTGCGCTTCGAGGATCAGGGGGACCGTGGAGATGAGTACACGTTCGATCCAGTATTGGGATCAGCACCGATCTATTCTGATCATGCCACATTAATCGCCTCGGAGAGCGACCACCTGCGTGCCACGCTGAAGATTCGGATAGAGATGGATCTTCCGGTGGAGCTTGCTCCGTCACGAAACGAGCGCAGCATGCAGACCGAGCGCTGCACGATTGAGACGCTAATCTCACTGGCCAGCATGGCAAAACGGGTGGACTTCGCGGTCTCCTACACGAACACCGTGCGCGATCACCGCTTGCGGGTCCTCTTTCCAAGCGGTGTCGATGCTGATGATGTACACGTGGATGAGAGCTTTGACATCGTGACCCGCAAAATCGCCGTGCCACGAGGAGAAGGCTGGAACGAGGCCCCCTACCCGACGAAACACGTCGATCGCTTCCTTTATCTGGCAGATGCAAGCCGGGGTTTTGCGCTGATTACAAAGGGCTTGTCGGAATATGAAGTGATCAATGATAAGCTTCGCACCGTGGCGCTGACGCTGATCCGTGGCGTTGGAAGCCTTGCCAGGCGCGACCTGAACAACCGAAAGGACAGCGCCGGCCCGGTTCGCGCAACCCCTGAGGCTCAATCATTGGGACCACACACGTGCGAGTTCGCGCTGTACACGTACCGCGGTCGATACGAGGACTCGGAGCTTCTCCGCCAGGCAAGCCTGTTCATCGCGGCGCCTCGGATAATGGCGAAGGGAAGGGTTTCTGGAGACCTGCCGGGACGCTTGAGCTTCTTCTCCGTAACCCCATCGAGCATCGAAGTAACCGCACTCAAGAATGCGGAGGGCCGTGACGCAGCCGTGTTGCGCCTATTCAACCCGACCGATCGTGAACAGAGGGGAGTCATTCGATTCTTGGGCTCGATAAAACGTGCGTTCCTGCTCAACTTAAACGAGGACGTCCTGAGTCCCATTCCGCACGGCTCGGAGAAGGAACTGGAGGTCGTGCTGCACACCAGGGAGATCAAGACGATCGGGGTCGAGCTCGCCACGTGGGGAGGTGGCAAGTGATGGAAGAGAAGCTACTGGTTGTCCATCGCGATGGTGAATTGCACGTGGAATACAACGGCGTGGACTGGATTCAGGGCGTTGAGGTAGCTTTCCCGATCGCGGGGCATTGGCTGAAAAGTGAGGCTGGTACGCTGATCCGGGACGAACCTGAACCGATCGAGGGGACTGACCGACTGGGATCGTACACCGGATGGAGGGTGAATTATCAGGATAAGGAGCGCGCACTTATCGGTTTAACCGTCAAGGCTTATCACCTGTTGAGGAGCGTCGTGTTCGAAGCGGAGGCGCTTACAGACTTGGAGCACACGTCTGCCGCCGATAGCTTCGTTCACAGTACGTTCCAAGCACCGATTATGAAACTCATGGACGCCGAGTTCCTCCTCTACACGTGGGGCCTCAGCGACCATGGAGACAGGGGAGGCTGGCCGCATGCGATTTACGGGCGGGACCAGAGGCAGATCCCTCGCGATCAGGCGTTCGCCCCGTTGGTCCTTCACGCACAGGGAAGTGCGATGGTTATCTCTCCCCTGGATCACTACTTGGTGAGCCCACTTGGCATCGTGGATACATCGAACGGCGTGGCCGTTTCCCGCGGCATCCACGGCGCGGTCGATCGGATCCCCCGCGGGACGGTGACCTCGACCCTCGTCACCTTTGGCGCCGAGCCGTTCTCCACCATGCGCAGTTGGGGGGACATCCTCCTCTCCCTCTCTGGGAAGAAGAGGTCGGGGCCTCTTTCTGATCCGCTCCTCTCCCGCCTTGGGTACTGGAACAATTACGGTGCCTACTATTCTGAACTCCTTCACCCGATCGACGAGGAGATCCTCCTTTCCTTGGGGGAGTATTTCGAAGAGGAGGACATCCCGATCGGCTACTTTGGGATTGACCTGTGGTATCCGTATGAGCGTGTCGGGTTCGCCAAGGCCTACCGCGCGGACAAGGAACGATTTCCCTCCGGGCTCGGCCGGATCAAGGAGCGCACTGGGGTCCCGTTCTTCCTCCATCTCTCTGGGTTCGATTCGCAGAACGAGTACCGGGACGATTACGCTTTTCAGCAAGCAGGTGACGCTGCTTGTCCGCAAGAGAGGCGGTTCTACACCGACCTTGGCCGCAGGCTCAAGGAGGACGAAGGTGCGATCGGGGTCTGGCACGATCACGTTCGTTTCTATCAGGAGAGGATTCGTGGGCTGCGAGAGTCGCTCACCGCCGCTTCGGAGTGGTTCTTCTCCATGGCCGATGAATTGGGGGCAAGCGGTCTTCCGATAATGCTTTCTGACCCTACGATCGGTTTTTTGCTGGCTACTTCGCGTGCCGCGAGCATCGTTTCCTCGCGCAGCTGCGATGACTACCTGGTGAAACAGGAGGGGCAGCTGGCGCAGCTCGATCAGGTAGCCGCCTCCCGCTACAAGCGTGTTCCAACACAGCGGCTGATAATCGACCGGTTTCTCGTCGGTTGGCTCCACTACTGCATAGGACTCCTTCCGTTTCACGACGTGTTCATCACAAACCGCAATCATCCAGGCGGATTTGCGGAGCCGGATGCCGACTGCGAGGCGCTCATGCGCGCTCTCTCCGCTGGCCCGATCGGAGTGGGTGATAAGGTCGGACAGATCGACCGGGAGATCGTAAACAGGCTCGTCTTTCCCGATGGGGTATTGGCCAAACCGGATCGCCCGCTTTGCCCTGTCTGGGGTTCACTCTTACGCGGCCTTATCGTTGGGGAGACGGAAAGCGTGGACGGTGCTTGGAAATACATTGCAGTCTTCAACATCGGGAGTGACCAGCAAGAGTACGATCTGCAGGATGCAGGTATCCGCACGGAGGAACACGTAATCTACTCCCCTTCCCTGCATCGGATCGTCCCCGAGATGCGGGGCATCCTCGCCCCGGCCGGGGGCGCCTACTATGTTCTTACGCCTCTCCTCTCTGGGATCGCGTTTATCGGATTCCTCGATAAGTACATCACCGCCCCTTCTGATCGGATCCTGATGATGGAGGCGGCAGATGGCGGTCTTGACGTACGGATACGTGTTCCGTCAGGCCGCTCGTATCACGTCGGTGCTTTTCATAACGGTGAGATAATGTGCGAGGCGGATGGGGCTGAAGTGGTGGAAGAGTCGGTCAAGGGCGGTCTGCACGTATGCACTGTCGTGCCAACGGGTGAGGAGTTCACGCTGAGGTTCAGAAGAGGAGGGAGCAGGTGAAGCTTCTCATCACCGTCCCCACCTACTGGCGGCCGCGAGTGGAAACGAGAACCGGAATCTACGATCACCCGACCCCGATCGGGGAGGAGGGGACGCTTCCTCGCCTGCTTGACAGCCTCGTTTCCGTCGCTTCTGCAGCGCCAGTTGCGGTGATCGCTGCGGTCACTGACCCGGTGGTGGAGGAAGCGGCTGCAAGCAAGGTGCGGACGATGATCGAGCCCTACCGTGGGAAGCTTCCAATAGCGCTCTTTTCTCGATCCGAGATGGAATCTATCGCCGCCAGATTCTCCGCGCTTGGATACACGACCGATGGCATCGGCCTTATTGGATACGGGAGCGTCCGCAACCTTCAGCTTGTCATCGGAACGATCCTCGGCGTTGATGCCGTGATCGGGCTCGACGACGATGAGGAAGTCGGGCTTGGTTATCTTCGCCAGGTGCACAGGTTCATTGGTGAAAAGTACGAAGAAGTACCGATCTTGGGAGTGGTCGGTCCGTATCGGGAAGCGGCGACTATGCCGATAAATGATTCCAATCCGTTTCTGGAACGGGGTAAGTGGATCAGAGATGGAATCTCCGCGCTTGAGATCGCTGGCAAACGGCTTGTGGAGACATCGATCGGATTTGGTGGAAACATGGTGATCCACCGGGACCTGTTCAACCGCGTGCCGTTTGACCCCCACATCTCGCGTGGGGAGGACATTGATTACATAACAACCTGCCGCATGCACGGACACAAATTCTGGTGGAACAGGGATCTCTTTGTCCGGCACTTCCCTCCCGATCGGTTCCGCCGTCCGCCCTGCGCGATGCTGCGGGCGGATATTGCCCGGTTTATCTACTCCCGGGAGAAGATCGCCGTTGCTGTTTCCCGTGGACTCTTAGCACCAGGTGATCTCGATCCTTACCCCGGGCGTTTCCTGCGTGAGGATCTGGTGCAGCAGTCGCTGCGAGCGCTGCATAAGGTTTGCCCGGAGGAAGAGTCCGCCCAGGCGTTCGTGGACAGCACGGTATTGCGCGCACGGGATGCGGCCAGTGAATACTTCCGCTTTCAGGCCCAGTGGGAGGCACTGATGGAGAGAATTGGAGCAGACAAGCAACTGAGCAATTACGTAAGACATAAATTTGATATATAGTGGAGGTAAATGTGATTAATACGTCAACAGATGTCGTAGTTGGAATAAGTACGCGAAACTGTGGTGATACAGTAAGCGGCGTGATCGAGACGGTCGATGCGGGACTGACGCGGTTCTTTCCGCAGCAGGGGGGGCTGATCGTCGTTTCCGACGGGTTCTCCACCGATGGAACGCGCGATATCGCTTCTGGAACGCAGACGCGGTGCGAGAAGGTCGTGGTCACTGAAGAGGGGAAACTCGGGAAGGGGAGCGCAATCAAGACGATCTTCAAGATTGCGCATGAGCGTGGCGCCCAGGCGGTTGCGCTTGTCGATGGGGATCTGACGAGCATCAGGCCCGATTGGATCGAGCGCCTCGTCTCCCCGATCATCGCTGGGAAGGATCTGGCAGTCCCCTACTACCTGCGCTATCGCTACGACGGGGTGATCACCAACCAGATCGCCTATCCTCTGACGAACGTCTTGTTTGGCTTGGGGGTGCGTCAGCCGATCGGCGGCGAGTATGGCCTCTCGGCCAGGCTCATCGAGCGGTTGCTGGCTCACCCTCTCTTCCCGGCGGAGTTTGGCATCGACATTTTCATCACCCTCGTCTCCGGCGCAGAGGGGATGGAACTGGTGGAGGCAGTCCTCGGGGTGAAGGAGCACGAGTCGACGAAGCAGTACGCCGATCCGGAGGAGCTCCTCGTTCCCATGTTCTACCAGGTAGTGGGGACGCTGTTCCAGTTGATCGATCACTACCATGTATACATCGAGAAGGTCGATGGGGTCAAAGCTGTCGAACGCCTCGGGGAAATTCCTCACGTGCAGCCGCACAAGCTCAACGTTGACAAGGAAGGGATCTACCGCCAGTTCCACGCTAAGTACGATGAGTTGGTCCGGGGGAGAGCACTGTTCCTGGATGATCTCAAGAGTGATCTCGAGTCGGTCTATGCGCTCGCGCTTCCCGAGTTTTCTTTCCCGCTTGAATTGTGGGTGCATGCAGTCTACCTGGCGATCGATGCCTTCTCGGGCGATCAGGACCTGTCGGTGTTGGACGCGCTGCGGGTCCTATGGCAAGGGCGGTTCCTGAGCCTCGTTTCGGAGACCGAGGATATGACGGACGATGAGGCTGAATCGTACATCCAAGGCCAGCTTACTACCTTCCAGGCGCTTCGTCCCATGCTCATCTGAGGGAGAACCGTAAAGTGACTATTCGTATCGGGATCATTGAGGACACTCTTCTCCACGGGGGCACGCAGATGTGGAGCGTCGAAGCGGCGCGCTTCTTTCGCCATCGGGGGACAGAGGTCACGGTGATCTCACCTAGTGGAGGATGGGTTGCCGCACGGTCCCGTGAGGCGGGACTGAACGTTACCTCCTACGGTTACGAGACCGTTTCTCTTAGGGACAAAAACGCTGTTAAAGCCTGGACTGCAGCGCTATCGCAGTGCGATGTCGCTCTCTGTACGGTGCAGCCGCCGCGAGGAAGCTTCCATCCATCGACGTTTGCTAGCCGGTGCATCGCACAGGGGCATCTTCCTACACGCCTTGTCCCGAAGACAGGGACGATCGTCCCCTCCTACAAGCGTGAGTTTTATCGCCCCAATAAAGACATATCTCCCGTTGTGATTGCGATAACCGCGTTTACGCAACGCTACCTCATCGATCACTACAAAATTCCGGAAGCGGAGGTCCCGCTTATCTACCAAGGGATCGATTTTTCCCGCTTCGGGGTCAGCACAGGGACGATGGGTGATACAGCGACATCTCGCATCCTCCCATCTGGGGCGACCCCGATCCTTGGCTGTATCGGCTCGTTCGAAAAGCGAAAAGGACAAATAGTGTTATTGCGGGCACTTGCACGAATTAGAACAACGCTACCAAGTGTACACGTGCTACTTGTCGGCGATGGCCCGGATGAGGAGGGACTGCGAAGGGCGGTCGATGAAATATCCCTTGGGGGCGACGTCACCTTCGTCCCGTTCACCAGCACTCCCGAGGAGGTCCTCGCCCTCCTTGATATATTAGTCGTTCCCAGCCTGTACAAGGAAGGGCTGCCAAACATAATCCTGGAGGCGATGGCGATGGGTATCCCGGTTGTATCCTCGCGCTTGGCCGGGATACCAGAGGCGGTGAAGGACGGAAAGACAGGGGTGCTCGTCTCGCCTAGAGATGCCCACGAACTCTCTGAGGCGATCATGGAACTGTGGCGCGATCGGGCTATCTACGCACAGTTGAGAGATGGTGCATTGCATCTTGTCAAATCTGTGTTTGATCGGGAGAGCAGGTTGGAGCAATATCTGCGCTTCCTCGAACGGATCACACGAGTTGAGAAAAATGTACCGACCGAAGGTGTAACAGGGACTTGACAGGCATAATCAACGGATCATACTACGATTGCCATCAATCGCGAGATAGGTGTGGTTGATGAAGCGAGTAAAGGAGAAAAGGATGAAAGAGCTTCTTGTACGGAGTGCGCATAATCCGCTGATCAGCGCCGCGGATATGCCTTACCAGGCAAATGCGGTGTTCAATGCAGGAAGCGCCGATCTGGGAGATCAGATCCTGCTTCTGCTGCGGGTGGAGAGCCGCTCCGGCCGTTCTCACCTGACTGTAGCTCGCAGCAGCGATGGGGTCACGGACTGGCGGATCGAGAAGGAGCCGCTGTCTCCGGGTCATGATCGGCCCTATGAAGCCTATGGCGCGGAGGACTGCCGGATTACCCGCATCGATGAGCTTGGTGCGTGGGTGCTGGCTTACACGGCCTACTCGCAGTACGGGCCTGCTGTTGCTGTTGCTACCACGCGCGACTTCGTGGCGCTGGATCCACTCGGTGTTGCGTTTCCGCCGAGCAACAAGGACGCAGCTGTCTTCCCCCGGAAGATCAATGGGCGCTACGCAATGCTCCACCGTCCGCTTGGGCAGGATGGGCACATCTGGATCGCCTATTCTCCTGACCTCGTTCACTGGGGGCAGAACAGTGTGGTCCTCCCACTCCACCACGGTCCGTGGTGGGATGGATTCAGGGTTGGGACAGGGGTTCCCCCCATCGAGACCGAATACGGCTGGCTCATCCTCTACCACGGGATCAAGAACATGCCCGGCGGCCCGATATATCGCGTCGGCGCGGCGCTGCTCGATCTTGACCAGCCACACCGCCTCATTGCCCGGACACGGCACTGGCTGTTCGGCCCGGAGGAGCCCTACGAGAGGACGGGGGACGTCCCAAACGTCGTCTTCCCGTGTGGCGGATTCGTGCGCGGCGAGGATTTGTGGGTCTATTACGGTGCCGCTGACTCCTCGATTTGCCTAGCTAAGGGGAACGTCAACGACATCCTCGACGCCGTCCGCGCCGATCCCGTCGAAGCCCACTAGTGGGTGAAGATGAACAGAGAGAGTCGCCTTCGCGCTGATATCAATCGCTGCATCCGTGCCGCCTTGACTGCGGTCGCTCCGGAGACCTGCCTGAGACGGGCCGCGCATATCGATGGTGATCGCCTCCTTGTGTCCGGGAAATCAATTGATCTCTCGCAGATTGCGCGGATAATCGTTGTCGGGATGGGTAAGGCGTCAGCGGGCATGGCCGCATCGCTCGAGATGATCCTCGGTGAGCTGATCGATGACGGGCTTGTTGTCACCGCTGATGGGTACGCAGTTTCAACCCAGCGAGTAGAGGTCGTCGAGGCGTCACACCCCGTCCCGGACGAGCGTGGCCTCGCCGCTGCCCGGCGCATTGCGCAACTTGCTGATAGCGCAGGGGAGAATGATCTGGTGATCATTCTCATCTCCGGCGGAGGCTCGGCGCTCCTCACCTACCCCGTCGACGGGATCGAACTTGCCGATCTCGCTGCAACAAACGAGCTTCTGCTTCGCTCGGGGGCGCGGATTCAGGAGATAAACACAGTCCGCAAGCACCTCTCACAATTGAAAGGAGGACAGCTTGCAGCGCGAGCCTTCCCGGCCACGGTTATTACTTTCGTCCTCTCCGACGTGCCAGGCGACCCGCTTGATGCGATCGCCTCCGGGCCGACCGTGGGTGATCCGACGACCTACGCTGATGCAGCGCGGATCCTTCGTGACTACGAATTGTGGGATAAGGTCTCTCTTTCAGTGAGGGCTCACATCGAGCGGGGACTGAGCGGTGAGATCGTGGAGACCCCGAAGCCGGGAGATGAAGTGTTTTCTCGTGTGACAACCACGATCATCGGGTCGGGCTCGGTTGCCGCCGAGGCTGCGCTCGACGAGGCAAGGGAGCTGGGGTATCATAGCCTCCTCCTTACGACGACGCTCGAAGGAGAGGCGCGAGAAGTGGGGAAGGTCTTCGCTGCGATCGCCAGGGAGGAAGTGCAGCACAAGCACCCGCTTCCACTGCCGGCCTTGATTATCGCCGCCGGCGAGACGACGGTCACGGTTTCCGGATCGGGAAAGGGAGGGCGCAATCAGGAGCTTGCCCTCTCCGCGGCGCAGGGGATCGAAGGGCTTCCTGAAGTTGTGATCGCCTCTGTTGGGACCGACGGGCGTGACGGTCCGACCGACGCTGCTGGGGGGATCGTCGACGGTGGGACGATTTCAAGGCTGCACGCGCAGGGAATTGATCCCCACGAATCGCTGGCGACCAATGACTCTTACCATGCCCTTGCCAGCTCCGAGGATCTCATCCTTACAGGTCCCACCGGGACGAACGTCGCGGATCTGTGCTTTGTCGCGCGTAGGGAGCCGGGGCCGCGTTAGGAGTGAGGCGCTGTCTTCTTGGCGAGATCGACCTTGAACTTCTCGATCAGCTCGACCGGTGTTGGATCGAGCTCGTTCATCAAGGCGAGGTAGTAGCTCACGTAGTCCCCGAAGTAGATCTGGGAGAAGACCTGCGCTAGTTCCGTCTCTCCCTGTGAATTGACATCGGTGTGTGGCACGTCATGTTTATCGAACAGGCCGGCCATGATCTCCATCCGGATTCTGTTCTCCGGGTGGTCGTAGGAATTCCTCAGAAGCACGATGTGCTGGTTCGCCAGGAGGTCGCTTCTTACTAGCGCTAGGATCTCGTTGTGATTAAGTTCGGAAAAGGCGTTCCAGTAGGCGGGCTGTTTTGCGTTTTCGTTGATCTGCGTCTTGAAGCGCATCGCCACAAGATCAGTGTTACTCGCCGTGCCGTAGATAATTGGGATATGTCCGTGTAGGGCCTGAGCTAGCTCTTTAGCGTGGTTCTCGCCGAGCGGAACGCTCGCCGTGCAGCTCTCCTTAACCCTTGCAAGAGCGGTAAACATATCATCCCACTGGCCTACTTCCTCGATTAGACCAAGGCGCGAGAGCATGACAAGGAGAGGAAGTGCGAGGTAGCCGGTCGCCGCCCGGGGTTGATAGCCCGCCGGTACCTGCAGGAACGGGATGTCCTCTGATCGCGCAATTTGCTCGATCTTCCCGCCGCTTGCCATACACAGGACTTGCAGTCCCCTATCGATTCCTGCCTTGAGTGAGGAGATTGTCTCAGCGGTGTTCCCCGAGTAGCTTATTGCGACGAGAAGCGTTTGCTTGTCGACGAACTTTGGTAAGGTGTAGTTTCGATTGACGAAGATAGGGACCTTGGCAAATCTCCGCGCTACCTCTCCCGCCATTGCCGAGCCGCCCATCCCGCAGATGATCACCTTGTCGATTGGCCGTTGCACGGAGAAGGTAAACCCCTTTCCGAGCTTGATCGCCTCGCGACACTGATCTGAAAACGCATCGATAGTATCGATCATTCGGCTCTTGTCGTAGCGATTGTCAAACAACATGTTTTCGTTTTTATCCATAGTGTAATGATGGTACAGCCAATGTTAGCCCCACCGCAACTCGCAGGAGGGATTGTCTATCGACCATGGCATTGCTATAATGGGATGTCAACGTTTAAGAGAGGAGTATAAGGAGAGGAGCGATGCGAGAGGCAGAGATAAAAGCGCTACTAGTGGATCCATTCAATAATGCCCCGGTGGTCCTGCTTAAGGATAGGAATTCGAACCAGGCGATGCCGATCTGGATAGGCGAGTCTGAGGCGATGTCGATTGCCTTCAGCCTGCAGAGCAATCAGTTCCCGCGGCCACTGTCGCACGACCTGATGAAGACGATCATTGAAGATCTGAAAGGAAGCGTGCAGAGGGTAGTCATCAGCAAGGTCGAGGAAGGAACGTACTATGCATCGATTTTTCTTGTCAATGCCGGCGGGGAGACAACAGAGATCGATGCCCGCCCATCCGACTCCCTCGCCCTAGCGCTACGTACGGGAAGCCCGATATTCATCTCTGATGATGTGTTCGAGGCCTCGGCGATCGAGTCACCGTTCGCGGAAGAGGATGAATTCCAGGACTTCATTGAGTCGAAGATGAACCTCGGGCAATTCAAGCGACTGATCGGATAACCGCTTAGCCCCGGATCACTTCCGTTCCACGTGGGAGGACCAGGATTTCATCCCGGTTCAGGTTCTGGTTGAGGATGATCTGTGACGCGTAGATGGTAGTTATCCGTTTCCCGCCGCGGAATAAGACGACTTGCTTGACGAGGAACGTCTCTCGATCTATCGAAATTATCTTCATGATCTCGCCTGTTACCTTGTCGTATACCCGCAGGACGAACCCCCCTGGGATGGGGTTCAGGCCGGTGTCACTTGTCACTCCCGATATGCTCGGCAAGAACCTGTATGTCCCCTTTTCCCCGCTAGAGATTGAGAACGGATCCCACTGCGTACACCCAGCCAGCGTCTTGGTGAGGAGGAGGTCAGACGGGAACATATGCATGTCGAAGCGGGGGATGTTCTGCGAAACCCGTAGGGTGACCTTTCCTTCTTTCCACTCATTTTTGATCCCGTGCAGGTCGAAACTTGCAAGCCCCAAATCGGAGAGCGGAAATCCCGCCCACCGTTTGATCACCGTCATATTCTGTTGCGGGAGATAGTGCGATAATAGGTCGCGGTCCACCGTGTATACCTGTCCCTTCAGCTCCGGTGGAGCCAGGTAGAGGATCCTCGCCGCCGGGTCGGGCCCATTGATGTACCACACGCGCATTTGCAGGGGATTGCTTTCATCCCCGGTGGAGACTACATTCAGAACGATTTCCAGGTCCTTCACACGATCGAACGCAGCCTCAGTTCGTGCGAGCAAGCCGCCAGGATCCATTGGATTGTTCTTGGCGAGGAATGCTTGATCGAATGCGACGGCAGCAACGATTAGACTGACGAAGATACCGATCCCTAAGAGGATCAGATTTTGACTGTTCATCCCAAACGATTATAATCGCCTTGGTAACAGTGTTCAATTCGGTCACAACTGATGAAGGAGGAAGCCGATGGCAAACCTGCTAGACCGGCTACGACGGGTTCAAGATGTTGCGGTGGAAGGAAAGCGGATGGTGGTGCGTGTGGACTACAACGTGCCGCTGGCGGATGGAAGGGTGGTAGATGACGCACGAATTCGCGCTTCACTCCCCACCCTGGAAAACATCCTCGAACGGGGGGGCGTGCCGATACTCATTACCCACCTCGGTCGCCCAAAAGGGAAGGTGGTCCCAGAACTGCGGCTCAATCCGGTAGCAACTTGCTTGCAAGATCTGCTTGGGAAACCCGTGCGCAAGCTCGATACGTGCGTCGGAGATGAGGTCGAACAAGCGATCGAGGAGTGGCAGCCTGGTTCGGTCATCCTGCTGGAGAACGTGCGTTTCTTCCCTGAAGAGACGGCCAATGAGGCGGGGTTCGCCCGCCAGCTCGCCAGTCTCGGCGACCTCTTCGTAAACGACGCCTTCGCCACACTGCACCGTGCGCATGCCTCGACACTAGGAATCGCTGACTACCTCCCATCCTACGCCGGCCTCCTCGTGCAGAAGGAGATAGAAGCCCTATCACGATTGACGGATGGTCCAGAGCACCCTTACGTGGCGATCATCGGGGGGAAGAAGGCACGCAGCAAGCTCGGGACGCTGCGCGATCTGGTCGATCAGGTTGATGCGATCCTCATTGGAGGAGGCGTCGCATTCACCTTCTTGCACGCTATGGGGCACAACGTGGGTGGCTCCATCGTGGACGAATCACTGTTCGATGAGATCCTGCTAATAAGTGAGAAGGCTGAGGAGAAGGATATACCCATAATCCTGCCGAGTGATGCTGTTGTCGCCGCCGAGTTGAGCGACACGGCGGAGACCGCGGTTGTACGGATCGACGATATCCCGGCTGATGGGATAGGCCTGGATATCGGCCCGGAGACGATCGCCCTGTTCCGCGAGAAGATTGCTACTGCTAGAACGATCATTTGGGCGGGGCCAATGGGAGCGTTCGAATTCTCTCCGTTCTCCGCTGGAACGGCGGAGATCGGACAGGCTCTCTCGCAGAGTGACGCGTTCACTGTTGTCGGTGGCGGCGAGACAGGCGAGGCGGTGAAGAAACTGAATGTGGAGGAGGGGATTTCGTGGATTTCCACCGGTGGCGGAGCGTGCCTTGCCCTGTTGCGAGGGAAGGCCCTTCCTGCCCTGGAAGCGTTGCGGGACTAGGTTGCCGGCATTGCTGATCCATGCTACAATGGTTCTTGTCGCGGGCATAGCTCAGTGGTAGAGCATCAGCTTCCCAAGCTGGGGGTCGCGGGTTCGAATCCCGTTGCCCGCTGTTGACCATAAGTCGGCTCCGTCCTTCCCTCCTCGCAAGAAGAGGTCGGACAAGGAGGACGATGAATCACACCGATGATCCCTATGCCCTGACCCTAGAAGCATTGGAAGAAAGGGTGAACAGGTGCACGCAGTGTCCGCTCAGCGAGACGCGCACGCACGTTGTGTTCGGTGAGGGAAACGCACAGGCGGATCTGATGCTCGTCGGTGAGGGACCCGGGGAAGTTGAGGACAACACTGGGCACCCGTTTGTTGGGCCGGCGGGGCACAAGCTCGATGATGTGCTCGCCTCCGTTGGCATCTCGCGCGCCGAGATCTACATCACAAATGTGGTCAAGTGCCGACCGCCGGGAAACCGTGTGCCGGCAAAGAAGGAGATGGAGGCCTGCGATCCGTATCTGGAGGCACAGATTGCGCTTATCAACCCGAAACTGATCGTCACTCTCGGGAATACGCCTACACAGTGGCTCGTCCCGGGGGCAGGAGGGATTACACACATTCACGGTACTTTTATCCCGTGGCGCGGAGGGATTGAGATTGTCCCAATGTTTCACCCCAGCTATCTCTTGCGCTATCCGTCGAGGAGCAAAGGGAGCCCGAAGTATCTTACATGGATGGATATCAAGAAAGTGAGGGAATGGCTCGATGAGCATGGAAGAAATAGAAGTTCTGACGACGTTTGAGCAGCAGCACGAGTTTGTCACGCAGGCGCTTGTACAATCCGAGAAGCACCGCAAGAAGAAGGAGTACAAGCAAGGGATCTCCCTTCTAGTGGAAGCGCTGCGCTACGGGATCGACAAGGAGAAGATTTACTACCGCTTGGGGAACATCTACATCGACGGTGATGACTTCAGCCGCGCCGAGTACGCCTACAAGCGGGCGCTCGATGTCGATCCCCATCACGTGAACGCCCTGCACAACCTGGCGATTGTCTACAAGCAGCAAAAGAAGATCTCCCTGTACGTGAAGACCTACAAGAAGTCACAGCGCATGGAGATCCGCCACCCGCGCAAGGCCGATCTGAATCAGGCTCAGAAGAAGCACCTCCGTCGGCTGGGCGTGAAGATCATGCTGGGGATGCTCGGCATAGGAGCAATCGTAGTCATCGTCGTGGTTCTTGTTTCGCGCTGATAGGACCTTTTGGCAAGCCTCTTCAAACAGGGTGTTTGACGCCTCCGCCGCGATAGAGTATAGTCTGCAGAGCTATTCGTATCTGCAAAAACTAGGCGGGGGATCAGCGTGACAAGGAAGAGAATATACGAGATTGCAAAAGAGTTTGGAATCACGAGCAAAGAGCTGATCGGCAAGCTTGCTGAGATGGGCATGCCCGGCCTCAAAGCGGCGAACTCCGTTGATGAAGAGGAATACGGACTCATTACCAACCTGTATCAAGAAGAGACCGCGCCGCAGTCAGATGTGATTGCGGAAGAGATCGAAGGCCTATCCGTGGGTAAACCCGAGGAAGGGGAGAAGGTGGATCACCGGCCCTCGCGCCCTCCGATTGTCTCTGTCCTTGGGCACATCGACCACGGTAAGACGACACTCCTAGACGCAATTCGACACTCACACGTCACCGCTAAGGAAGTGGGTGGGATCACACAGGGAGTCGCTGCCTACCAAGCAAAACTGGGTGAGCAGAGGATCACGTTCATCGATACCCCCGGGCACAAGGCGTTTACCGGGATGAGGGCACGTGGTGCCAAGGCGACCGATATCGCGATCTTGGTGGTCGCTGCCGACGATGGGATCATGGAGCAAACAATGGAAGCGATCGATCACATCCATGCGGCTGGGATTCCGATGATCGTCGCCATTAACAAGATCGATAAGCCGAACGCTGATATCGATAAGGTTATGAACGACCTGACCAAGCATGGCCTCACTCCCGAAGTGTGGGGAGGGGACACGATAACCGTCTCCATCTCAGCGTTGAAGGAAGAGAATATAGACGATCTGTTGGAGATGATCCTTCTCGTGGCGGAGATGGAGAACCTCCGTGCTGATCCTGCTGGAACCCTGGAAGCGGTGATCATCGAGAGCCATCTTGCCAAGGGGCGCGGTCCGGTAGCCACAGCTATCGTGAAGAATGGAACGCTACGCGAGAAAGATATAATCGTCGCAGGTTCCACCTGGGGGCGCGTACGGGCGATGAGCGATGACACGGGCGCTCGAGTTCATCAAGCCGGCCCCGGGGAGGCGGTGGAGATCCTGGGATTGCAAGATGTCCCACACGTCGGGACGATGATCGACGTTGTGAAGGCCCAGAGCGATGCCAAGGCCGCGGCTGCCAAGCAGAAGAAGCAAGAGGCTGCTCCGCGGCGCTCGCGAGCGAAGATGAGCGTGGAAGACCTCTTCCGCGAGGCGATGGAAGCCGAGAAGCTGCGACTAGTCCTTAAGGCTTCCTCCACGGGGGCGTTGGAGGCGGCGAAGCGTGAGATTAAGGAGATCGACGTAGAAAAGATTAAAGTAGACTTTATTCACACCGGAGTCGGGCCGATCTCCGAGGGAGATGTGCTGCTAGCCTCGAGTATTGCTGAGGAGTGCGTGGTTGTTGGTTTCGGCGTGAGGGCCGATGGCAAGACATCCAAGCTTGCCGAGCGAGATGGGGTTGTCATCCTCACCTATGACATCATCTACGAATTGCTAGCTGAGATTGAACGCGCGCTGAAGAGTATGCTCGCCCCGGAGTACGAAGAGGTGCGCATGGGAGAGGTGGAAGTGCGTGAGGTGTTCAAGATTCCCGACGGAGTCGTTGCGGGATGTTATGTCACCGATGGCAAGATTGAGCGCAAGGCCAAGGTGCGAGTGCTGCGAGAGGACAAGGAATTGTTTACGGGGGAGATACTCTCCCTGCACCGCTTCACCGAGGACGTGCGTGAGGTGCAGAACGGTCGCGAGTGTGGCATCCGTATCAAGGACTTCAACGATATCCAGTCGGGCGATCGCCTGTCAATCTTTACGCTAAAAGAGATTGAGAGATAGGGGGCCGATCATCGCTGTCTCCACGGGGCGGGGTGCAGTAGCTGGTCCTACTTACTATACCCCACAAGCAAATATCCTCCACTAGCGTAAAAGGGAAAAGAGTAAACGATGACTGACGGACGAGGGAGAGCAAGAACGCGCGAAGAGGTCAAGCGTGAGCTATCGACGATAGTCGAGTTTGAGGCGCGTAACCCGGTGATCAGGGATGCCTTTCCCACGGTGATGGACGTGAAACTCTCCGTCGATGGTCGTTATGCCAAGGTGTACATCGCGCTCGGTGTTGCTACGGCTGTCAATGCGGAGATCGTCAAGGCATTTAAGCGTGACCGCGGCTTCTTCCGCACACAGCTTGCCAAGCGGCTGACGACCCGTTATACGCCGCAGCTGGAATTCATCATGGACGAGACGGTGGAATGGGCGATGCGACTGGAGAAGTTGCTGCAAGACGAGGACGATGAGCTCCCTTCAACTTAAAGAAAGCTTCCTGCAGCCCTTTCGGCAGCCGTTGCTCCTCATCTGGGCGCTTGCCTTCACCGGTATCTTCTACCTGGTGAACAGGCAAGCAAACCTGTACGACATCGCCAACCCGCGTTGGGTGATTACGATGGCCACTCTTATCCTCGTTTCCCCGTTCTTCAATGGCGGCTTCATCCTCCTATTGCAGGCTCGGCGCAACGGAGAGAAGCTTTCTCTTGGACAAGCGATCGTTCAAACATTCTCTAATTATGGCTCGCTAATTGTCGGGGAATTACTGGTAAACATGATCGTGGTCGCTGGTGGGATTCTGTTCGTCATCCCGGGGATCTATTTTGGCCTTCGATTGATATTCTACAAACAAGAGATACTCATCGGTGGTGCACGTGGTACGGCAGCGTTGAAGATGAGCGTCGCCCGCACACAGAAGTGGCGAGGAACCCTGTCTTTGTTCGCTTCCCTCTCGCTGTTCTACCTGCCGGCTGTTGCCGTATTCTTCGTTCCGATGAGCCTGGCGTGGGATCTGTATGCCCTCCTTGCCTCGGCGCTCACCTTTGCCTGGATAAATATTCTATTAACGAGGATTTACTTGGATGCCAAGGAGGGTTCTAAACAGAGCCCAATGCATGAGGGAGGTACGAATTGAACGATGACTTGAGGATAGCGCGGGCGGCCAAGGTGCGTCCGATCGTTGAGATTGCTGATAGCCTTGGCCTCGACGCCTATGAGCTCGATCTGTATGGCTCGACAAAAGCCAAGGTCAAACTCTCCGTGCTCGATCGCCTCGCCTGCGCTGCGCGAGGGAAGTACATCGACGTCACCGCGATCACTCCCACTCCGCTCGGTGAAGGAAAGACGACGACGACGATCGGCCTGGTGCAGGGGCTGGGACGGTTGGGAAAGAGGTCGCTTGCCTGCATCCGCCAGCCGTCGCAGGGCCCGACGTTCGGGATTAAGGGCGGGGCCGCCGGTGGCGGGCACGCGCAGGTGATCCCGATGGAGGAGTTCAACCTCCACCTCACGGGCGACATCCACGCCATCGGCGCGGCGCACAACCTGATCGCCGCGGCGATCGACGCGCGCATGCTGCACGAGCGCAATCAGTCGGCTGCTTCATGGGAGAAGCGTGGCTTGAAGAGGCTCGACATCGATCCCTATTCCATCACCTGGAACAGGGTCCTCGACGTGAACGACCGCGCCCTGCGGCACATAGTCCTCGGCCTGGGAAAACGCGTGGACGGCGTCCCGCGGGAGAGCGCGTTCGACATCACCGTCTCCTCGGAGCTGATGGCGATCCTCGCCCTCTCAAGCGACCTTAAAGACTTGCGGGCGAGGATCGGACGGATCGTGGTCGGCTACGACAGAACCCATAAGCCGGTCACGGCTGAGGACTTCGGTGTCGCTGGTGCGGCGGCGGTGCTGATGAAGGAGACGGTGAAGCCGACCCTGATGCAGACGCTGGAAGGGCAGCCGGTCTTCGTCCACGCCGGGCCGTTTGCCAACATCGCCCACGGAAATTCGTCGATCATCGCTGACCGGATGGGCCTCTTCCTCGCAGACTACGTGGTCACCGAGTCCGGGTTCGGCGCGGACATCGGGATGGAGAAGTTCTTCGACATCAAGTGTCGCACGAGCGGACTCGTCCCCGATGCAGTCGTCCTTGTGGCTACAGTTAGGGCGCTTAAGATGCACGGCGGCGGGCCCAAGGTCATCGCGGGAAGGCCGCTCGATCCCGTGTACACCCAGGAGAACATCGAACTTCTCGAACGGGGAATGGCCAATTTGGTTCACCACATCGGGATCGCGCGCAAGTTCGGCATATCGGTTGTTGTCGCTGTCAACCGCTTCCCTGAGGATAGCGATGCCGAGCTTAAGTTGACGTGCAGTGCAGCGGAAGAGGCGGGAGCGTACGCCGCCGTCGTCGCCGATCACTGGGCACGCGGGGGCGCGGGGGCGGTCGACCTGGCGCGTGCGGTGAGTGAGGCGTGCGAGCAGGGGGTGGACTTCCATCTCCTCTACCCACTCGATTGGCCGATCGAGAAAAAGGTGGAGACGATCGCGCGCGAGGTGTACAACGCGGATGGGGTCGTTTTCTCCGAGGTAGCGCGCTCTCAGATCGAGCGTTACACAGCGTCCGGGTTTGCTGATCTTCCTATCTGTATGGCCAAGACCCACCTCTCCATATCGCACGATTCAAAGTGGAAGGGAGTCCCCAGTGGGTACACGCTCCCCGTGCGCGAGGTACGGGCAAGCGTGGGCGCGGGGTTCATCTACCCGCTGTGCGGAGAGATGCGTACCATGCCCGGCCTCCCTTCACAGCCGGCGTTCATGCACATCGACCTCGACGAGAACGGTGAGATCGTCGGCCTGTCCTGACTTGTGTGGCGGCTACTTCCAATCGAGCGGATAGGTGTATACGTCGATCAGTGCCCCATCCGGGGCATAGAGGCGAGCCTCGTCCTTGTCCTGATTCCAGATGCGGCGACCGGTCCAGTAGAAATCGCTCGTCTGCTGGCCACATGCCGTGTGCTCATCGCCCTTTCCCGTGGCGATCGATCCGGAATGGATGCGCATGATCCCGCCTGGAGGAAGGAGGCAGCTTCCCATAATGTGTTCGCCCAGATTGAGACTGTTCCTTTCGCTCCCCGACGCATCCGTCAGGATCCATCCTGCGGCAAGGTCGATCGGCTGCTGCCCTCGGTTCAGGATGTAGACGATCTCATCGTCGCTCCACTGCTTAATCGCAGCGATGATTAGGAGGGATTCCGCGTAGCTGTCGCACTGTCCCCACAGGCCACGCTTACTCCTTGCCGCCTCGATCTGAGCCGGGATGATGAGATCAGCGTAACGAACGGAGAAGTCATCGCCATTCCTGATCGCAGTGTCGCTCGGATTGAACACATCCAGGCGTGCCAAACCCGCTGCCACCAACAGAGTAGAGACGCTGCTCGTCTGTGTGATCGTTGATGAGAGGAAGACGTGTGCTACTAGTCGATCCTGCGCCATCTCGTATCCGCCCTTGATCGGGTGTCGGTCGAGCCAGAGCTTACTCCCCTTGATCAGTCCCCCATTGTAAACCTGTGCGTCTTTCCCCAGGCACTGACCGAGTCCGGGAGCGTTGATCGATGCGTAGCGCACAGCTTGTCTTGTCCCGTCTGGGAGCTGCACCAATATTGTGTCCCCGTCCTCGGCCCGTATCCCCTGAACGGGCAGCAGGTCGGACTGCTCCCCGTAGAGGAGGAATGAGAAGAGGAGGATGGAGGCAAGCAGAAGCGCGAACAACCCTACTTTCTTGATCATGATCCTATCATCTCCCTGGCGTTCAGCCATTGTACGCAGTGTACAACCAGAACCTGGCTGGAGGCAAACCTGGGAAGCTTGATTTTGCGGGCTACGAAAGCACAGCGCTTCTCATGTTACGATTCTGGAAGACGATGATCTGCCCGTTCTTCAGTGGCTCCCACGTCTTTGCTACGTCTTGTAGCTCCTCCGATGAGACAATCGGGCCATCAGATCCCTGATGAAGATGAAGCGTGTAATAGCGCGGCGAGGAGGAGAAGCGGTTGATCACGTAGAAGTGATCGCCATCGGTGAGGAAGGCGTTGAGCGATGTGTAGTTGTGAAGCCGATTGAGCGCCGCACCGATGCTGGCAAGCGGATCGTTTATGTGGAGGTGATCAAGGAGAAACCGAAAGTAGCGCTCCGAATCCGTCTCCCCACGGTAGGATGCGATCGCGGGATCGTCGATCGTCCCGTTGTGGCAGAAGTACCAGGACCTGCCGTTGTGCTCAATATGAAATGGGTGGACGTTTGCCAGGTTGACTATCCCCCGAGATGCACGCCGCGCGTGCAGGATGATGATCTTACGATCCTTGAAGCGTTCGAGGTCGTTGTCCTTCCAGCAGGGGCGTGCACTGCGATGAGCCTCGTACGATTCTCCCTCCTTGTACACGGTGCCCCAACCGTCGGGGTGTTGGAACTCACCGAGGGCCGTATTGTGCTCGTGCAGTGCGTTCTCCCCGCGTGCCATGCGCACAAACGGCTCAATAATCCTGTCTCCCCGAATGCCGAACGGCGCAGCAACCATGCGACACATTTTCATCTCCTTGCGTTTTCTTGTGGGATGTTAGTTCTTCCCTTGAACAGTGACACGGCTGACTTGTAGCATGCGCTGCAAGGACTGATATCAGTGCTTACGGCGCACTGCTAGGCAAAGATCAAGCGACGTCCCTTGGGCTCGGGAATGGGATCATTGAATTCCCTGGCTGTCTTGATCCAAAGATCGATTGCCGCGTGAATGTTTGCCAGTGCTTCCTCATGTGAGTTCCCGTGCGCCATGCATCCAGGAAGCTCAGGTACTTCAACCACGAAAGCACCATCTTCTGAGCTCCAGTAAATAATTATCTCATACTTGTCCATTAGAGTTCGTCCCCTAGTTTGTATTTCAAAATAACGTTAGATCGGAAGAGCGTCGTGTAGGGAAAGAGTGTAGATCTCGGTGGTCGCCGTATCATTAAAAAAAAAAAAAAAACGAAAGAAAAAGAAAAAATAAGATCGGAAGAGATAATGTCAGTAACTCCGCATCAACGAACTGA
>CAJVYM010000018.1 GCA_913009415.1 uncultured bacterium | reverse complement strand
ATGTTTGTCAGACAAGGGTTTATATGACTCTGATTGTTTGTGTCTCATCATGTAGTTTCTTTTTTTTTGGTTTGTTTACTCTGTTTTTTTTTTTTTTATCTATTTTTTTTTTTTTTTTTCAAGCAGAAGACGGCATACGAGATATATCAGTGTGACTGGAGTTCAGACGTGTGCTCTTCCGATCTGGACAAACCCCACATCCAAACCGAGAGCTTTCCCAACAAGGGAAAGGGTTTTCAGCGAGATGTTGGGAGTAGTTACGTTCTCGATGCGGGAAATCATTTGCTGAGTCACTCCTGCTCGTTTAGCAAGCTGTTGCTGTGTCCAGCCTAGGTGTTCTCTGGCGGCGTGCACCTCGTAGGCAATCCGCAGCTTCTTGTATTCCTCTTCGTAGCTACGTGCAATCTTCTTGTCTTTGAGTGCCTGATGCAGATGGTTCTTGAACGTCCTCATGTCTTACTCCCATACCGTGCCAGCCAGTCTTCTCGATAAGCCTTCGCCCGTCTCACCTCACGGGTAGGCACGCGCTTGGTGGTCTTTGTGATACCGTGCGTGATGACGATTCTATTACGCTGCCAGAAGAAGTAGAAAACGCGATACCGCAGTTTGGAAACCTTCGTTCGTAACTCATGTACTCCATCTTCCAGCAGATCTGCGTAAGGCCGATGCAAGTCAATCCCCTCTTCCTCAAGCAAGTGCAGTAGTGCCATTATCCGCCCCTTCTCGGTTGCAGACGGCAACGCATCGATGAACTCCTCAACCGGACACCGTCCTTCCGAATCAGTGTAGTAAATCAGCTCCCAATGGCTTCGTGAATTCATGATACATCAATTATGACGTAGCGGCAACCCCCCGGTATCTAACCAGCCTCCTCTACACCTACTTTTCTCGATCGATAATAGCGACTGATCGGCGGAGTTTCCAAACAGGGAATTCTGTCCATTTGTCGCCGTACACTTGTGGAAAGGGCGCAGGGCGATTATAAAGAGGGCAATGGTTTCTTCAGCATGAAATGATCAGCGTTGATAATCGACAGGGGGATGGATGGACGAAGAAAGGCTAGCACGAATGCGCAAGATGCTCGCAAAGATTGGTGATCACCTTTGACCGGCCTGCGATCGAAGAGGGAATTGCCAAGTTAGAACAACAGATGGCTGTGCCCGGCTTCTGGGAGAAACGGGAGCAGGCCACCGATGTCAGCCGTCGTCTGGAACGAAACAAGTCGCTTCTCTCTCGCCATGACGAGCTGAGCGAGGAGATGGAGGATATCGACGTTCTCCATCAGATGGCGCTTGAGATGGACGATGAAGAGGAACTTTCCAAGGTCATCTCCCGCGTTTCGGCGCTTGAACAGAAGCTGCGCGCGTTCCGCATCGAACTGACCTTCTCCGGGCCGTACGACCTTGCCGATTGCTACCTATCGATCAATTCTGGCGCTGGGGGGACCGACTCGCAGGACTGGGCGGAGATGCTCCTTCGCATGTACGGCCGATACTGTGAGCGGATGGGATACAAGACGAATTTGCTCGACGTGAGCGCCGCAGAGGAGGCGGGGATTCGCAGCGCTACATTGGAGATCAGCGGTCGCTATGCCTACGGGAACCTCAAGAGCGAGAAGGGCGTGCACCGACTCGTGCGCATTTCACCGTACGACGCCGCGCATCGACGCCACACGTCCTTTGCCGCTGTCTCCGTGGTCCCGGTGACGCAGGAGCTGGAGCTGGAGATAGATCCCAAGGATCTGCGCATCGACACCTACCGTTCATCCGGCGCCGGGGGGCAACACGTCAACGTCACCGATTCGGCGGTGCGGATCACCCACCTTCCAACGAAGGTTGTTGTCTCGTGCCAGAATGAGCGTAGCCAGCGGCAGAACAAAGAGACGGCGATGCGTGTCCTGCGGGCGCGCCTGGGTGAACTCCTTCGTCAGCAGGAGACGAAAAGAGTTGAGGAGCTGCAGGGTAAACTGATGGATATCGAATGGGGGAGCCAGATTCGCTCCTATGTCCTTCATCCCTACCAGATGGTGAAGGATCACCGTACGAACTATGAGACAGGAAATGTCAGTGCCGTGCTCGACGGAGATATCACCGCATTCATCGAGGCCTACCTCGAACAGAACGGGTAGAGTTGGGCGAAGATGGAGTGACACGGAGACGCGGAGAAAAGGTGAGTAAACTGAACGTAGATATTGACCGCGATGTAGAGAACGTCGGAGACCTGTCTGCATGCGAACACACGCAGACAGGCAAGCTCCGACGCTACAAAAGAGCAAATGTAGCGTCGTACCTTGTGTACGCCGTTTCAGCGTAGGATCGATCATGTCAACAAACGTTGAGATAAAGGCTGCGGTAGCGGATCTTCCCGCGCTGAGAAAGCGGGTCGAACGAATCAGTGACGCGCCTGGCGAGAAGATCTATCAGGAAGACACGTTCTTCGCGGTTCCACATGGGAGGCTGAAGCTGCGAGTCTTCTCTCCCGAGCGTGGAGAGTTGATCTACTATGAACGCAGCGACACGCTCGCTCCGAAGCCGTCTCACTACCTGATTTCAACGACCTCAGATCCCGCCTCGCTGCACGCCGTCCTCACAGCCAGCCTCGGTATTATCGGGCAAGTACGCAAACACCGTACGCTATTCATGGTCGGTAATACGCGCGTCCATCTGGACGAGGTGGAGAATCTGGGAACGTACATGGAGTTGGAGGTCGTCCTCAACGCAGGAGAATCGACAGACAACGGTGAAGAGACTGCGCAAGCGCTAATGGATGAATTGCGCATCGATCCCTCCGATCTGGTGAAGAGAGCGTACGTAGATCTGCTCAATGCAGCCAAACAAGGGGGTGACCAGTGAGATATGGAATACCTTCCGTTTGCTGAAAGCGGAAAGTCCCCGCTCGCCGAGCGGATGCGCCCGCGCGACCTCGATGAAGTTGTTGGTCAGAAAAAGATTCTTGGCCCGGGCGGGCCGTTGCGTACACTGATCGAGCGAGGCGATTACCGGTCGCTCCTCTTTTGGGGCCCTCCCGGAAGCGGTAAGACGACGGTGGGACGCATCATCTCACATCGTTCAGGAGCCAAGTTCGTTCACCTCTCGGCCGCACTGTCTGGTGTGAAAGAGGTAAAAGCAGTCCTTGAACACTCGCGCGCAAGCTTCGAACTGGGAGGGAAGAGGGATCTCCTCTTTCTCGATGAGATCCACCGTTTCACCCGCAATCAACAGGACGTCCTCCTGTCGTACCTTGAAGCCGGAAGCATCATCTTCATCGGGGCGACAACAGAGAACCCGTCCTTTGCCCTCAATGCCGCGTTACTCTCGCGCTGCCAGTTGTTCGTCTTCTCGGCGCTCTCTTCTGATGACATCACTGGGCTTGTCCGACGTGCAATCGCTGATGAGAAGGGACTTGGAGACAGGTTCACGATCACCGCTGAGGCGGAACGGGCGATCATCGCCCTTTCCGACGGTGACGCGCGGCGAGCCCTGACAACGATCGAACTCGTCAGCTCGATCGCAAGAACGGATACGATCGATGTGGAGCTTGTCGAGCGGGCGGTGCAGCGCAAGGGCCTAAACTACGATCGCAGTGGGGAAGAGCACTACAACCTGATATCGGCGCTTCACAAGTCGATAAGAAACTCCGATCCAGATGCGGCCCTGTATTGGCTGGCGCGGATGATCGAAGGGGGAGAGGACCCGCGCTATATCGCGCGGCGTTTGATCCGCATAGCGAGCGAAGACATCGGCCTTGCCGATCCACAGGGGCTACAGATTGCGTTAGCCGCGAGGGAAACAATCGAAGCAATCGGCCTTCCGGAGGGAGACCTGGCACTGGCGCAGGCAGCGGTCTATCTCTCCTGTGCGCCAAAGAGCAATGCGCTCTATGTTGGGCTAAACGCAGCGCGCGAGGATGTGCGCAATCGTCCGATCGAGCCTGTTCCCCTTCACTTGCGCAACGCACCCACAAGGATGATGAAGGATCTCTCATACGGGGAGGGCTACAAGTACGCGCATGACTATAAAGAAGGTGTTGCACGGATGGAGTGCCTGCCACCATCGCTTCTGGGGAGAAGCTACTATCGCCCTACGAAGCGGGGCGATGAGAAAGCCCTAAGTGAGATGCTGGACAAGATCAAAGCAAACCGGAAGCAACAAAATCTTAGGTAGCCGCGAGCGGCTAGGCGCAATCAGGCTAAGGGTGACACGATGAAACTACTTCTTTTTCCTCTCTTCGCGATCGAGATACTGAATGATCGCTTCCACGACCAAGTAATTGATGGAGCGTTCCTGAGAACGGGAAAGTTTCATCAGCCTATCCACGGGGCGTTTTTCCATCTTGCTCTTGGGAATGTAGATGGATAAGGTATTCACTCTGTTGACCATATTGCCTTGTTCACCTCCTTTCACATCGATTAAGTATACTGGAATAAGTACCGACTGACAAGAGGGTGTTTCTAAAGAAAAGCATGCAAGAGAGAGGAGATAACCAGACCATTCGCGCACATCTACTAATCTCAGGGCGCGTGCAAGGGGTGTTCTACCGCACATCCACACAGGATAAAGCGCGGTCGCTCGGGCTATCGGGATGGGTGTGCAACCTACCCGACGGGCGGGTGGAGATCATTGTCCAAGGCAGGCCTGAGGATGTCCAGGAGCTCATAGTCTGGGCTCATTCAGGCCCGCCCTTGGCTATAGTGGATGAGGTTGATGTCACCTGGGAGGAGCCACTGGCGGGAGAGATTGGATTTCGCGTGCGCTAAGTCAAGCTTATCCAGCTCTTTGCTGACTAGAGTAGCTAACAAGCTGTTGATACAACAACGCCCTCCCTCCCGCTCGTTAGCACTCGCTCAAGCCCACTAAGATCGCCAAGAACTGCCTGTTTCTGATTCTCTTTTCTCTTCCCTCGGCGTTCTTTAGACCTTTGCGTGAGATAAAGGCTTTTCATCTTGCCCGCTCGTTAGCACTCGCTTAAAGGCCCAATCGCAACGATGAGAAACCTACTATCCTTTGCTGTACTTGTAGCGCTTGATATCCATCTTTACGCTCTTTTCGAACGGTTCGTCCATAAGTGTGATCACGTCTCTGTACTTGATCCGCTTGAACGGGGCGAGGTTTTCGTTGTGCTTCTTGATCTCTTCCCACAGGTAGTCGATCGCCTGCTCGGGACTAGTTATGCTCTTCTCCTTGAGGTCGGCCCATTTTGGGTAGATTTTTACAGCTACTGCTGGGGCACCCTGGCGATCAGCTTCGTAGACCATAAGCTCGTCGATTCCGATGATTCTCGACAGTTCCCACTCCACTTCCTCCGGATACACGTTCTTTCCCGTCTCAAGCACGATCACGTTCTTCGCCCGTCCGGAGAGGATCACTCGATCCCCCTCCATCCGCCCGAGGTCGCCGGTGTGGAACCAGCCCTCTTTGTCTATCACCTCGGCGGTTGCCGCCTCGTTCTTGTAGTAGCCTGCCATGATGTTCGGTCCGCGGGCCACGATCTCCCCTATCCCGGATGCATCGGGCTTATCGATGCGCAGCTCCACATTCTCGTATGCTATCATTCCCGGCTCTGTTGTGAACCGCTCGCACATCGCGAGGACTGGGGAAGTCTCAGTGAGGCCATACCCCTCCATAACACCGATTCCCATCTTGCGAAATCCGTTTGCCACTTCACGGCTGAACGGCGCGCCACCTGAGGTGAAGTAACGGAAGTCCTTTCCAAACAGCTTCTTGCGCACCAGTTTTCCCATCAGCGTGGGCGAGAGCTTGTAGATTGTCTTCTTCAGCAGGCTGCCTTCGATCGACGTCATCACCTTGCCGTACAAGACATTGTACAGCTTGGGAACTCCAAGGAGGAGCGTCGGGCGGGCCCTGGTCATCACTGTGGTCAGATCGCGGTCGACCGGTGCGTAGGTTGTCGACGCTCCCCCGAAGAGCGGAACAAGAAGGGAAACGGTAAGGCCGTAGATATGATACCAAGGCACGATTGTGAGGAAGTTGTCCCGCTCTGAGATGTCGGCAACTTTCACTCCAGTAATGGCATTGGATGAGATATTGCGGTGAAGGAGCATCGCCCCCTTGGCGTTCCCAGTTGTCCCCGAGGTGTACATAAGGACCGCCATGTCGTCCGGGCTCACATCTACTTCGGGGAGGGCCTTCTTCCCGAGGAGAAGCTTATCGAGAAAGTGGACGTCATCACTCTTCGGCCGATCCATGGAGATAAGAATCAGGTCAGATAGCGTATTACTCTTGATGGTTTGTAGGTCGTGGATTTTTAAGCCGGAGACGATGACTCCCTTGACTTCTGCCTCGACGAGGATACGCTCGATCTCTCCTTCTTGCAGCTCAGGATCGAGCGGGAGGACGATGGCGCCGCACCGGAGTATGGCGAAGAATGCTGTTGCCCAGGCGGCGCGTGGCTTGGAGATGAGTGCCACCTTGTCTCCCTTCTTGACCCCCAGTTCGTCGAGGGCCATTGCCAAGCGACCGACCATCTCCCCCAGGCGGTCATACGAGATCTCGTTTAGGACAAGTTGGATACCGCGACCGCGCTTCCTCTCCTTGGGGATCAGCATACGCAGTGCGATCTCCTCGCCATGTGCGGCAACAGCTTTGTTAAACAACTCGTTAAGCGTCGGATACATGGTTTCCTCCCTTGTACAGGTGGCGCTTGATGTCCATCGTGCTCGTCTTCGGGAACGGTTCGTCGACGAGAATGACGTCCTCCTTGCGACGGATGCGCTTGTGTGGGGCGAGCCTTCCCTGGCGCACCTTGATCGCATCCCAGATGGCGCGCAGCGGATCTTGCGAGTGTCCGTCCTTTTCGAGCGCCTCGTTGTTCGGGTAGATCATCGCTTGTACTACCTCCCGCCCGTTTAGCTCGCCCCCGCGGACGAGAACATCCTCGACGTATGGGATGCGCGAGAGCTCCCACTCCACCTCTTCGGGATAGACGTTCTTCCCGCTCTCCAGGACGATCACATTCTTCGCCCGTCCCTTGAGATAGATCTCTCCGTCGCTATCGATCATCGCCAGGTCGCCGGTCTGGAACCACCCATCCGCATCGATCACTTCGCTCGTTGCGCCATGGTTCTCGTAGTAGCCCTGCATGACGATCGGGCCACGGATGAGCAGCTCGCCGACGCCATCCGCTCGTACATCGATCATCTTTGCAGATGCTCCGGGGATGGGGGCACCGACTGATCCTGCCTTGCGTGAGAAAGGATCGCAGAAGCAGACGACGGGTGACGTCTCGGTGAGCCCGTATCCCTCCAGGAGGCCGATCCCCAGTCGTCGGAACCCGAGTGCAACCTTGGGATCGAGCGGGGCCGAGCCGGAGATGAAGAAACGCAGTTTCCCATCAGTAAGAGATTCCTTGATCTTCTTTCCGACTAAGCGCGGAGCGATCGGTAGCATCATGCGGCCCATGAACGATGATTTCACCTGCGCCATCAACTTCTCGTACATCGCATGGTACAGCTTGGGAACACCGGTGAAGATCGTCACCTCATTTTTCTTCATGAGCTGGGCGATTGAGCGGTAGTCGTCGGTGTACATGGTGAGCGCGCCGGTGTAGAGGGGGAGGAGGAGTGCCGTCGTCAGGCCGAGGATGTGGTGCCAGGGGGCAATGGACAGAAAGGCATCCTGTTCCGTGATCGGCATTACCTTGATGCACCCTTCGATGTCGGCGGTGAGGTTTCCGTGGCTCAGAAGCACTCCCTTTGCTCCCCCGGTTGTGCCCGATGTGTAGGCGAGAACGGCAATATCCTTCTCGTCGATCTTCACCTGTGGCGCAGTCCCATCGAGCAGTAGCGAGGAGAACGCTGTCCCCTTATCAGTATCGTCGAAGTTTATCCGCTCGATCCCCTCCTGTGGAAGTCGCTCGAACAGCTCCTGCGGGGCAAAGATACCCTTAGCCCCGGATCGATTCAGGATGTCTGCCACCTCGGACACCGTTAGTGTGGGATCGACAGGGATGACCCAGCCGCCGAGGCGGGTGATCGCAAGGAATGCTGCCGCGAAGCGGATGCGGGGGCGGGACATGATTGCCACCCTATCGCCCTTCATGATTCCCATCTTCGTCAAGCCGATGGCGAGCTTACCCGCCATCTGGTCGAGTTCTCTGTACGTGACCTCCTGTGGTTCCTGCGGCTTCTCTTTCGTGTTCCTTATTGCTATCCGGCCGGGAAAACGCGTTAACGTGCGAAAAAGGAACTCCAGGATGGTCATGTACACGATTTATCTCACCTCTGCTGGGCTAGGTAATTCTCTACTTCCATCGCCGCGATCGCTCCATCCGCCGCTGCGACGATGGCCTGAGCATAGCGGCTCGCATCGGCGCGAACATCCCCCGCGGCGAACACACCGGGAAGATTCGTACGCAGATAGTCATCCGTCACGATGTAACCGCGCTTGTCGAGCTCGACTACGCCTGTCAAGAACCCGGTATCCGGGATGTGTCCGATATTTACAAACACGCCATCTATCGCCACCTGCTCGGTCTTTCCTGTCGCGAGGTCGCGCAGCAAGACACCTGTCACGCGATCCTCACCGAGAACCTTCTCCACTACCGTGTTCCACAGGAAGGAGATCTTCTCGTTCTCTTCGGCGCGTTTCTTCAGGATCTTTGACGAGGCTCGCAGGGCGTTGGGGTCATCCTGCGGATGGCGGACGACGATCTGCACTGACTGCGCAAACCTAGTGAGGAAGATCGCCTCGGTGAGGCCGGAATCTCCAGCTCCGATCTCGATGATCCTCTTTTCCTGGAAGAAGAACCCATCGCAAGTGGCGCAGTAGGAGACCCCTTTTCCCTTGAGTTCCTTCGCCCCATCAACAGGGAGCTCTCGCGGGTGCGAGCCGCTAGCGATGATCACTGTGCGAGCTCCGTACTCCTTCTGCGTTCCGTGGACGCGATACCCACCTCCAATCGGCTCGATCCCGGTGACGGTTTCCATAATGATCTTCGCGCCCAGCCTCTCCGCCTGTGAGCGCATGCGCTTCATCAACTCCGGGCCGGCGATCTTCTCGGGAAACCCGGGAAAGTTCTCGATAAAGTCAGTCTCGTTGAGCTGCCCACCAGGCAGCCCCTGCTCCAAAATGATCGTCGAGAGGAGGGCGCGCCCGCCGTAGATCCCCGCGGTCAACCCGGCCGGGCCGGCGCCGATAATGATAAGATCCGTATTCATGCTGTTTTTCATAATAGCGAGATTATAAGCCCCCTCTACTGCAGGTCAAAATCCTCGATCAAAAACGTATCCTTGGCCTTTTCCAGGACCTTCTGTACCTTCAGCCGCGCTTCGTCGAGCGAGGTCTTGACCTGCGAGGCGAGCGCAATCCCTTCCTCAAAGAGAGCGAGTGCTTCATCGAGCGGGACCTCCTCCTGCCCTAGGCGCTTGGTGATCACCTCTAACCGGTTCAGGCTCTCATCGATCTTCATCCGTCTTCACCTCCTCGACGCTTGATGTAATAGTCCCTCGCTGGAGAATCGTCTCGATGCTCGTCCCCGGCGAGAGGCGATCAGCATCGCGCAGCGGCTCCTTCTCCCCGAAGACGCGCGTAATCGAGTAGCCTCGGCGCAGGGGAAGGCGCGGATCGGACAAGCGCAGTAACCCGCCTGCGTGATCGAGCGCCTGCGTCCGCTTTTGCATCGCTTGCTGCATCTCGCGCAGCAGGTCGTGCAGGTACAGATCGAGCTGCTGCGCGAGCGAATCGATCTTGCGCGATGGGAGGCGGAAGACGTACTCGTGCAGGCGCGAGTTCATCCTCTCCTCGCGGCGGTCGATCCCCGCGCGCACGCGGCGCAGGCTCTGCGAAGCGGAAATCTGTAGCTGTCGGCGGAGGTCTTCCTGGTCCGGGAAGGCAATCTCAGCCGCGGCCGACGGAGTGGGAGCGCGCCGATCGGCGACGAAATCGGAGATCGTAAAGTCAATCTCGTGCCCAACCGCGGAGATGACTGGAATCTGGCACGTATGGATCGCTCGCGCCACCGCTTCGGCATTGAACACGTTTAGATCCTCAAGCGATCCGCCACCGCGACCGATGATCAGCAGATCGAGCGTGGTGTGCAAGGCGCTGAATCGCTGCGCGCTAGCAATGGCAGAGACGATCTCATCCGGCGCTGCCTCCCCCTGGACCGCACTGGGAAACAAGTAGAGCTGCGCAAGCGGGAAGCGGCGGCTCGTAACGGAGATGATATCACGGATCGCCGCTCCGGTCGGTGAGGTAACGACACCCACGTGCAGCGGATAGACGGGTAGCGGCTGTTTGTGCGCCTCGTCGAACAGGCCTTCTTTATCAAGCTCTCGCTTCAACTGCTCGAAGGCAAGCTGCAGCGCGCCCAGTCCCGCCGGCTGCACGAGCGAGACGATGAACTGATAGCGACCGCGCGGCTCGTACAGCGTCGCTCTCCCGTAGGCCAGGATCTCCATCCCATCCTTAAGCGCCTGCGTGGGAGCGGGGAGGAACGGTGAAGCTGATTTGAAGCGAACGGCGGAGATCTCCGCCTTATCGTCCTTCAACGTGAAGTAGGTGTGCCCAGAGGCGGCGCGCTTGAGGTTTGATACCTCGCCGCGCAGCCAGACAGCGCCGAGAGCGCCCTCGAGCATCTCTCGTGCGACCTTGTTCATCTCAGAGACGGTATACACGCGCTGTTCTTCCACAAGAGCAAGAGTGTAACTTCTATCACACAGAAATGAAAACCGCGGCTACTCATCCACGCGAACCGAGAGCGCCGGGTTTGCAAGGGAGACTGAAGCATCGAGCCATCATGCGGTTCTCCTCCATGAAAGCATGAGAAAATATGTCCTTCAGCCTTCCTGCTCTTGCTGATTTCATTCTGCCAAGGCAGTTGCTGTCCCAAAAGGGCGACATATTAAACGACGTTGCATCTGCGAACTTGATTGCTGGGCAACAAAAGTATATATTTGGCGGCGAACTTTAATAATAATTCAGATTATCGCTTACGCGGGAGGATTTATGAATGCGGCTACGATCTTCTTCTCCACTGCTGGAGGGCTTGCCTTGTTCCTTTACGGCCTGCGCATCCTCAGTGACGCACTCAAACGTGCTGTCGGTAGGCAGATGCGCGAACTCCTGGAGCGGCTCACCGGCAAGGCCTATCGCGGTGCGATCGTGGGGGCGCTGACCTCGGGAATCCTGCAATCGAGCAGCATGACAATGGTCCTTCTGATCGGCTTGATCAACGCCGGGGCATTGACGCTCACGCAGGGGATCGGGGTGATGCTCGGTTCGGAGATTGGGACAACGCTCACTGCTCAGCTCATCGCGTTCAAGGTTGGGCACTTCTACCTTCCGGTGATCGCGATCGGGTTCATCTTGGCGGAGGTCTTTCGCGGGAAGAAAGCAGGGGACGTCGGCCGGATCATCCTTGGCTTTGGCATCCTCTTCCTGGGAATGGACGTGATCTCGAGCGGACTGCGGGGGCTCTCCGAAGCTCCGACCGTTCTTCAACTCCTTCGTTCCTGCGGGTCGAACGCCGTGTTGGGGGTGCTCGTCGGGGCGGGTGTAACGGCGATCATCCAAAGCTCCTCGGCGATGACTGCCATGGTGATCGCAATGGGGAGCGCGGGGATCATCACCCTCCCGGCGGCAATCGCTCTCATCCTGGGAGCGAACATCGGGACAACTATCACTGGAGTGATCGCCTCGATCGGCTCCTCCCTCTCCTCACGACGGTTGGCGGTTGCCCAGGTACTCGTGAATATCCTTGGTGTTGCTGCATTTCTTCCATTTGTCCTTCCGTATTCGCATCTAGTTGCGACGACGGCCACCAGTCTCACACGTCAGATCGCGAATGCGCATAGTCTCTTCAATGTCACGGTAACGCTCATCATGTTGCCGCTGGTTGGGGGGCTAGTCTGGCTGACGAAGCGCCTCATCCCAGGCAGAGAGACCACTATCGATACCGCACCGCGATTCCTCGGCGATGAATTCCTGAACGCGCCCGCGATCGCACTTGAGCAGGCGCGGAAGGAACTCTTCCGTATGGGAGAGCTGACAAGCGCGATGCTTCACTCCTGCCGCGAGGCCCTCCTGACGGGAAAGAGGAAGAAGGTGGAAAGCGTGCTTGAGAACGAAGAAACGATCGACGTCCTCGATAGAACGATTGGGAGCTTCCTCGATCGGATTGATGTAGGTGAACTCTCATTGCTCGATGCAAAGCGTCTGCATGTGCTGAAGCATGTCTCAGGTGACATTGAGCGAGTGGGGGATCATGCGGTGAACATCGCTGAGCGGGCCGAAGCGTCAATAAAGCGAGGTTTTGTGTTCTCCCAGGAAGCAAGACGTGACCTCTCCGATATGTTCGATAAGGCAGTCCGTCTTTATCGTCTCTCCCTGCGCATGCTTGAGAATGAGCATGGCGCACTGGCTGGGGAGGCGTTCGAGTTGGAGAAGGAGGTCGATCGCCTCGAAATTCGGTACAAGGAGGCCCACATCAAACGGCTTGAACGCGGGATCTGCAACTCGGCCGCCGGCATCCTGTATGTCGAGGTACTGCGCAACCTCGAACGGATCGGTGATCACGCGGTGAACATCGCCGGGGACGTGCTCATTATTACAGGTGCTGCATAGAGGTGGCAAGAGAAAAGCGCTGCCGCGATGGCTCCATGCGGTACACTCCGAATCGCTGCTCAGGTCGCCTGGTCTGTAGACAGGTTGGTCAAGCTGCTTGTTGGTCGCGTCGATCTGGTGCTGGAAGGTACCTACTGATTATGGCCAAGTCAGCGGATAGAGCTGACTGACTAAGGGACTTGGATTCTAAGTGGTGTTTCATTGTAGCGAGGATGGCGCTTGACAGAGGAAGAGAGCAAGACTATATTGCGACGGGTTGCATAACGTGGATCAAGAAGAACTGCTTCTGCTAAGGAGATCGACTAGATGACAGAGACATGGGATCTTGCGGGGAAGGTAGCAATTGTTACTGGCGGGGGATCGGCCACGGCTGCGCGCGCTACTTGGCCGAAGCTGGGGCGCGGGTGGCGATCATCGATGTTAACGAAGCGGCCGGTGAGGCGGCACGTCAGCAGATTGGCGGGGAAGCGCTCTTCATTGGGGCAGATGTCTCATCGAGTGATGATTGTCGCCACGCGATTGAGGAAGTGGAAGATAGATTCGGGCGGATCGACATCCTGGTCAACAGCGCCGGTGTCATCCGTCGTAAGAGCGTGGTCGATCTTCCGGAAGAGGAATGGGATCTGGTGCTCGATGTCTCTCTCAAGGGGACGTATCTGATGAGCAAGTACGTAATCCCGATCATGGAGCGCACCGGCGGGGCGATCGTGAACATCGGCTCCGGATGGGGCCTGAAGGGCGGACCGCGAGCTGCCGCCTACTGCGCGGCCAAGGGCGGCGTAGTCAACCTGACGCGGGCGATGGCGATCGATCACGGCCCGCAGAAGATCAGGGTGAACTGCGTCTGCCCGGGGGATGTCGACACTCCGCTGCTAAGGAGCGAGGCGGTGCAGTTGGGGGCGGACACGGGCAAGTTCATGGCCGAGGCGGCGGACCGGCCGCTCGCGCGCGTAGGCACGCCGCTCGACATCGCCAAGGCGGTCTATTTCCTGGTGAGCGATCTCTCGCCTTGGGTGACAGGAGCAGTGGTCGTCGTTGACGGCGGCGGGCTGGCGTAAAGGAGGATCGATGGATAGAGAGAAGTTAGTGCACCCGTACATTCCAAACTCCGTACCGGGCGTGCAGGAGGAGATGCTCGCCGCGATCGGAGCCAAGAGTATCGATGAGCTGTACGAGCTGATCCCAGATGATCTCCTGTTTAAGGGCAAGCTTGACATTCCCGAAGGGTACCGCGACGAGTACTCCCTGCGCCGCCACATGAACGAGATTCTGGACAAGAACGTACCGACGAGTGAAAGGCTCTCCTTCCTCGGGGGAAGCTGCTCACCACACTACGTTCCCGCGATCTGCGATGTGATCAACAGCCGCTCCGAGTTTCTCACCGCCTACGCCGGCGAGCCGTACGAGGATCACGGTCGCTTTCAGGCGCTGTTCGAGTACGCGAGCATGCTCGGAGAGCTCGTCGATATGGACGTGGTCAGCGTCCCCACTTACGATGGCTCGCAGGCGGCGGCATCGGCGCTGCGTATAGCGTGCCGCATCACCGGGAGGAAGACCGTCATCATCCCCCGCTCGCTCAACCCGGATCGCGCCTCGATCATCGCAAACTACTGCTACCCGCAGATCGACGTGCTCACGGTCAATTACGACGCGCGCTCCGGCCTGATTGACATTGCTGATCTGAAGGGAAAGCTATCGAAGCGCATTGCCGCCCTGTACATAGAGAACCCGTCCTTCCTCGGCGCGATCGAGACGAACGCGGCACAGATCGCTGATCTAGCGCACGCGCACGGGGCGCTGTGCGTTGTTGGAGTAGATCCGATCTCGCTTGGCGTGCTCGCACCGCCACCGCAGTACGGCGCGGACATCGTTTGCGGTGAGCTACAATCGCTGGGGATTCACATGTACTACGGCGGAGGGCGCGGAGGGTTCATCGCTTCGGCTGATGAGGAGCGGATCGTCTCTGAGTTTCCCACGCGCCTGTTTGGGATCGTTCCCACCGTCGATCATGCGTGGGGGTTCGGCGATGTCGCCTGGGAGCGAACGTCGTTTGCAAGGAGGGAAGACTCCAAGGAGTACGTGGGGACGATGGCCGCCCTGTGGGGAATCACCGCCGGAGTATACCTGGCGTTGATGGGCCCGCAGGGCATGCACGATGTGGGGCACACGATCATGGAACGTTCGGCCTACGCTGCGCAGGAGCTTGGAAAGATCGGGGGAGTAAGCTCTCCCGCGCTTCGCGCCCCATTCTTCCAAGAGTTTGTCGTCAACCTGGATGGTGCTGCAGTAACTGCTCGCAGGATGAACGAGGAGCTCCTCAAAATGGGCATCTACGGCGGGATCGATCTATCGAGAGAGTTTCCGAAGCTGGGAGAGAGCCTCCTCTTCTCGGTGACTGAGGTTCACACGAAAAAGGATATCGATCGGTTGGTTACAAGTGCGCGGCAGATTGTGGAGGGAAGATGAGCACGAAGGATACGGGGTTTCACCAGGCGCGCTGGAATGAGCCGATCATCTACGATCTAACGTCACCGGGAGAGCGGGGAATCCTCGTTCCCCAGACGGAAGGGGAGATCAAGGACCGTGTGGGAGACGTGCTCGCGCGCGTTCCGGAAAAGATGCGCCGCGTGAGTAGAGCACCGCTCCCCGAGATGGGGCAATCGCGCGTGCTACAGCACTACCTGCGCCTAGCGCAGGAGACACTCGGACGGGATCTGAACATAGATGTCGGACAGGGGACATGCACGATGAAGTACAACCCGCCGGTCAACGAGGCGTTTGTCACAACGCCGAAGATCGCTGACCTCCATCCGTTGCAGGACGAGAGGACCGTGCAGGGAGTGCTGGAGATTGTCTATCGACTCGATAAGTTCATGCGTGAGATTTCCGGGCTCGACCGTTTCTCCTTCCAGCCGGGTGGCGGGTCGCACGCGATCTACACCATGGCGGCGATGGTCCGCGCCTACCTCGAACAGAAGGGAGAGAATCGCGATGAGATAGTCACCACTCTCTTCTCGCACCCGTCCGATGCCGCTGCCCCGCGACTAAAGGGGTACAAGGTGATCATCGTTCCAGCAGAAGAGGATGGGTTCGTCAGGCTAGCGTCCCTTGAAAAGGTCGTCTCGGAGCGGACCGCCGCCCTGTTCATCACCAACCCCGAGGATACAGGGATCTTCAATCCGCACATCCGACAGTTCATCGACCTGGTGCACGCTGCGGGCGGGCTGTGCGGCTACGATCAAGCGAACGCCAACGGGATCCTGGGTATCACCCGCGCCAAGGAAGCGGGTTTTGACATGTCATTCTTCAATTTGCACAAGACGTTCGCCTCTCCGCACGGCTGCGGCGGGCCGGGGAGCGGAGCGATCGGGGTGACCGAAGAGCTTGCTCCGTTCCTCCCGGTTCCACTGATCGACTATGACGAGAGAAGCGGCGGGTGTTTCCTGAACTACGATGTTGAACACACGATAGGGAAGGTGAAGGACTACTACGGCGTCATCCCGGCAGTCGTGCGCGCCTACGCCTGGATCATGAGCCTGGGTGCGGAGGGGATACGCGAGGTGGCTCGCGTTGCCGTCCTCAACAACAATTACCTGCTGCACAAGATGTACCAGATAAAGGGCGTAGAGGCACCATTTGCGCCGGGGAAGCATCGCTTGGAACAAGTGCGCTACAGTTGGCAGAAACTGACTGAAGACACTGGTGTAGTCACAACCGACATCCAGCAGCGAGTAGCCGACTACGGTGGACACTACTGGATGAGTCACGAGCCGTGGGTCGTCCCCCAGCCGGTCACGCTGGAGCCGACCGAATCCTACTCCAGGGACGAGCTCGATAAGTACGCCTCCATCATGGAACGCATTTCCGAGGAAGCGTACGATGATCCGGAGCTTGTCAAGGGATCCCCCTACAACAGCACGATCGGCAAGATGGCCGATCACTCCTACCTCGATGATCCGGACAAGTGGGCGATCACCTGGCGTGCCTACAAGAAAAGATATCGCGGCTACTTCAATCCCAGAGGCGATGATTAGCTTCACGGGGCATGACACTCATCTCGCCGGGCTCTGACCTGGGGGCGGAAATTCTGAGTGCAGATGCCGGCGAGGCACGTGTTCTTGCAATGGACGACACTGTTGGCTATAGTTTTCGTATGTGTAACGGCGAAGATTGCCGCTTTCCCGCGTGGATGCGCCTCAAGAGACAGACCGATTTTGAGCGTGTGTTCCGCCAGGGGAGAACATGGAGGGGAAAACACTTCCAGTTTCGTGTCCTTGTTACTTTACAAGAGGCACGGATGGGGATCAGTGTTTCTCGCCGATACGGAAATGCAGTCGAGCGGAATCGAGTGAAGCGGATGATAAGAGAGGTCTTCCGTTGCCACAAGGCTTCTTTTGCCGGTGTGGATTTTATCGTTCAACCGAGTACGAGGTGCAAGAGTTTACACGCGGCGGAGATTGAGCGCGTCTTGCTCGAAGAGTTTAGCCTAGGAATGGGAACAGGAGTGAAAGATGGAAAAAGAAGTAATCTTCCTGACGAAGGACGGGCACACGCTGATGCAGGAGGAACTGGACAAGGCAAAGAAGATCCTGTACGAAGAGATCCCTGAGAAGCTGAAGGCATCCAAGATGAACGGCGGCGATCTGCGGGAGAACAAGGAGTACATCTACCTGCAGAGCGAGCAGCAATACTACGAACGCGAGGTGCGCCGCTTGAGGGCCATTCTCGATTCCGCTGAGATTATTCCCGAAGAGGAGATCTCCAAGGACGAGATTGGAGTCGGCACGAAGTTTATCCTGCAGGACATGGAGGATACGGAGAGCGGGACGTTCAGGCTCGTCAGTTCGGCTGAGGTCGATTTGGAAAACGGGAAGATCTCGGTCGATTCGCCTGTTGGTGCGGCGCTAATAGGGAAGCGTGAGGGGCAGAAGATCAAAGTAAGCGCTCCCGGGGGGGCATTCCATTTTCGCGTTATCGCGATAAACAAGTAATAATGGCTGAACCATTAATGCAAACACGAGTAGCGAAACTCCGCTCTTTGAAAGAGCGTGGAGTGGATCCCTACCCGCCGCGGTTCTATCCCAGCCACTCGATTCTACAAGTAACGGATCGTTTTTCGGCGCTTGTCGCTGAGGAGAAGAGCGGTGAGACGGTGACCATCGTTGGCCGCCTCGTTGCCCTGCGCCGAATGGGGCGAGCCGCGTTCCTCGATCTGCGTGACGGCACGGGGAAGATCCAAGTACACGCTTCTCTCAACGCACTTGGCGAAGAGAGGTACGCCGCTCTCTGCGATAGCGATATCGGCGATTTTCTTGGGATTACGGGTGAGGTCTTCCGCACCCGCCGCGGCGAGCTGACAATCTCCGCCGCGGAGTGGACTCTGCTCTCCAAATCGCTTCGCCCGCTTCCAGAGAAGTGGCACGGGCTGAAGGATGTAGAGCTTCGCTACCGGCATCGCGCTCTCGATCTGATCGCCAACGCAGATGTGCGGGAGGCGTTCGCCCGTCGCTCGCGCATGATCGCGGCGTTCCGTCGCTATCTCGATGGGCATGGCTTCCTGGAAGTGGAGACGCCGATGATGCAGCCGATCGCTGGTGGAGCGACGGCACGGCCGTTTGTTACACATCACAACGCGCTCGATATCGATCTCTACTTGCGTGTAGCACCTGAACTTTACCTGAAGCGCCTCGTGATCGGAGGGCTGGAGCGAGTGTACGAGCTAGCAAAGAATTTCCGCAACGAGGGCGTATCGACGACGCACAACCCCGAGTTTACGACGCTTGAGGTCTATCAGGCGTACAGCGACTACGAGGGGATGATGGAGCTTGCCGAGAGTCTAGTCGCCGAGGGTGTCCGCGCCGCTACTGGCTCAACGAGGGTCTCCTATCAGGGACAAGAGATCGACTTCTCGGCGCCGTGGGTCCGAATCAGCCTGATCGGGGCGGTGGAAGAAGCGTCAGGGATTGCGATCAACGGGTCAACAACAGAAGAGATACTTGCTCAGGCGCGAGACAAGGGGATCGACCTATCGGGCCTATCACGTGGCAAGATGATCGAGCAGCTGTTCGATCGTTTCGTGGAACCCACGCTCATTCAACCGACGATCGTCAAGGACTATCCGATCGAGATATCGCCCTTAGCGAAGATGAAGGCGGGCGAGGATGGGATTGTGGAGCGCTTCGAGCTGTTCATCGGCGGCATGGAACTTGCTAATGCGTTCAGCGAGCTGAATGATCCGCTCGACCAACGAGAACGTTTCGAAGCTCAGGAGCGTCTGCGCTCCGCCGGCGATGAGGAAGCACAGCGGGTGGACGAGGACTTCCTGTTCGCCCTGGAACACGGGATGCCCCCCACCGGCGGGATCGGATTCGGCATCGATCGGCTTGCAATGCTGGTGACTGATGCGCGTTCGATCCGTGATGTAATCCTCTTTCCCGCATTGCGCAGCAGGAGGCCGTAATGAGCATGTTGTGGCGAGCAATAGGTCGAGTAGATGCTCTGATTGATGCGCTTCTCCGTTGGGATGAGCAAACGCTACAGGCGATCAGCGAAAATCCGAGGTTGAATCCGATGTCCAAGCTGCTCGTAAGCGCTACCTATATGGGAGATGGGTACCTGTGGGGAGGGCTGGCGTTGGGGCTGATTCTGTTTGGACGGCCAATAGATCGCTCGTACATCATCCTCGGCATCGGCGTGATGATCGCCAGCATCGCTATATTTCGCATGTTTAAGATGGTCTTTGCGCGTCCGCGACCAATCCTCGTTGTCTCTCCGTTTCGCTCGAAGTTTCTCGATAGCTACTCCTTTCCGTCCGGACACGCGACAACGTCGTTTGCCCTGGCCTGGGTTATCTCCGTTTGCTACCCGCACCTCTGGGTGCAGATCGCCATCTACTTGGCGGCGATCACGATTTCCCTGTCGCGCGTGTACATGCGTGAGCACTATCCGCTTGATGTGATCTGCGGCGCGCTTCTGGGTACGTTCATAGCAATTTATCTCCTTCCTCTCTTGGAACGTATTGTTTTTTGACTACTCTTACTGCAACAAGGTAAATTGGTACTTAGTTCAAAATGTTTACATGCTTTTCTGCAGGCAATTCACTGCAAAGAGCACAAAGAGTGGAATTCAATGTGGGATCAAGCCCTTGGTTTCTTAACCCCTTCGTGTCCTTCTTGATGAAGAAGCTCCTTCCTTTTGAGAACTTAGACGCAGTTGCTTATAATATGGCGCGTTGCGTGCCGAGCGACGCAAGGAGAGATAAATGAAAAACTACCTTTCTAAGCGGGCTTCTGGAGCGAAACGCTCCGCTATCCGCGAGTTGCTCAAGCTCACTGAAAAACCGGGTATTATATCGTTTGCTGGTGGTCTGCCTGCACCGGAGACCTTCCCCCACAATGAATTTGCGGAGATCGCTGCCGACGAATTGCGAAGTCACTATGAAAACGTCCTTCAGTACGGACTTACAGAAGGAAGCCTCACCCTGCGACGCGCAGTGGCCGATTGGCTTAGACCGCACGGGCTCGACCTTTCTGTCGATCAGATGTTGGTGACTACAGCATCACAGCAGGCTCTGGATCTGGTATCCAAGGCATTCCTCAACGAGGGCGATGTTATCTTTGTTGAAGCGCCGACGTACCTGGCGGCGTTGCAGACATTCAATTTGTTCGAGGCCGACAAGATCGGCATTCCCTTGGAAGATGACGGAATGGATCTGGACATCCTCGAGCAGGAGATCACAAAGGCACGTCGGGAAGGGAAGACCCTGAAGGCAATCTACGTTATCCCGGACTTTCAGAATCCAAGCGGCATCACGATGTCGCTAGAAAAGCGCAAGCGCCTTCTTGAGATCGCTAGAAGAGAGGAGCTGCTGATCTTCGAGGATGATCCGTATGGGCAGCTCCGTTTTGCTGGAGAGTCGCTCCCATCGATCCGCAGCCTGGATGATGAAGGACGCGTGCTCCTGATGATTACCTTCTCCAAGGTTCTCGCCGCTGGCATGCGCTTGGGTGTGTTGATAGCTGATGATCCGTTCATGGACGTACTTGTGCGGGTGAAGCAGGCAACGGACCTGTGTACCAGCAAACTGACACAGCACATAGCGGCGCGTTACATCAACGAATATGGGATGGAGGAGCACCTGAAAACGATCCGCGAGGTGTACCACGCCAAGCGGGATGCGATGGTCTCCGCACTGGAGAAGTACATGCCCAGGGATGAGGGTATCACCTGGACCAACCCGGAGGGAGGACTGTTCCTGTGGGTGCGGCTCCCCGAGGTGATCGATACCGAGAAGATGTTCCCGCGCGCATTGGAGAGCAAGGTAGCCTACGTTATCGGAAATGCGTTCTACGTAGATGGAAGCGGGAGAAACGAGATGCGCCTCTCTTTCTCGCTCGGCACGCCGGAGCGGATCGAAGAGGGAATCAGGCGACTGGCAAAGGTCGTAAGCGAGGAACTGGCAGCAAAGCGTGCACAGCCCGTCTCCGCTTGAGATAGCCTGAAAATGTCAACCTTAAAGAGAATAGCGCTGGTAGGATCACTCCTGCTGGCGCTGTTCTCTCTTGTGGCTACGAGCCAAATCCTGCTCTTGCACGGCTGGCTCGGGGACTCCTCCAACTGGAACGAGTGTGAGCGTGTCATGACGGCTGCACCTTACAACATCGATCCAGAGCAAATCTTAACTCCATCTCTTCCAAACAACGTCTCTCTTGTCGGCTGGACGGTAAACATCGCAGACTACATCGACTCCCTCTCCAAGGACGCGAAGCTTACCGTGATTGCCCACAGCTTCTCCGGCACGAGCATCCTCTTCTTGCTGGTCGTCGCTCGGCATGTGAAGCAGGGAAATCTTGCGCAATGGACGGTCGGCCTTACCAAGAAAGATCAGGATCTTTCTTCGATCGTCAATGAACTCCTCTCTCTTCCCGACATGGGCCTGTTTGTTCGTGCCGTCGGAAAGCTGGAGAGAGTCTTCCTATATCATCCAGCGCTCGGCGGCGGGTGTTTTGCTTGCAGCGCCTGTGGCGAGGTTCCCGTTCCGCTTCTTTGCGATGACTCTCTGCGGGATATGTGCATATTGGGGACGGCGAAGAGCATCATCTTTAGCGCAGATGAAGTTGCATCACTCAAGGTTCCAGTTGTTGATATTTACGGCACACACGCATGGTGCCTCGGCCCCTGCCTCGGCGCATCCGATACCGATGGGAGTGTCCCCATCAGCGGGCAGCGGCTGTTTTTGTCGGGTAAGAACTATCACGAGATGGACGGCGGCGCTGTCTGTCACGCTGACTTCATCATCAACCTGCGTCACGCCGCCGAAGATCTCGTGAAGATCATCTTTGCTAAGAAAGAAGACCGGGCAACCGCTCGATAAAGCGCGTCATCAACCGCACCGTGTTCTCGAAGTCATTCAGGCGCAACGTTGATGTCGGTGAGTGGATGAACCGGCAGGGAACGGACACGACGCCAGTGAGGATACCAGCTCGCGTGGTGTGAATCGCGCCGGCATCCGTCCCGCCGTAGGTGGGAAGCTTGTACTGATACGGGATCGCTCCCTCATCGGCTACACTCTCAATTGCCTCGATCAGCCTGCGGGAGACGACTATCGAGCGATCGGCCACGGTGATCGCCGGTCCCTTGCCGAGGCGCACCGGTTGGCTGCTCTGAGGGACGCCGGGCATGTCCGCGCCGATCGTTCCTTCTAACGCAATCGCCAGATCGGGATCGATCTGATACGCCGACGTCCGCGCACCGCGCAGACCGACCTCCTCTCCGACTACAAAGGAGAAGACGATATTGATGTCCAGATCCTTCTCCGCTAAGCGGCACGCCGTCTCGATCATCACCGCGCAGCCGGCACGATCATCGAACGCCTTCCCGGTGACGTAACCGTCGTGTAACTCGATGAATGGGTAGTGAATCGTCAGTGGATCACCGATGTGAAAACCCATGTCGAGCGCGTCCTGCTGCGATGTCGCACCGACATCGATGAACATCTTCTCGATCGGAATCGGCTTCTTGCGCTCCTCATCGGTCAAAATGTGCGGTGGAGCGGAACCGATCACGCCGTAGCGCTTCTCGCCGCTGCGGGTGAGAATCTCCACCCGATGCCCGGGGATGATGCGCGCATCCCATCCTCCCAGAGGGGCAAATCGCAGATATCCCGTGTCTTCGATCCACTTCAGGATGAACCCCACTTCGTCCATGTGCGCATCGAGCATCAGGGTGAAATCGCCCTTACCCTTGCGGATGGCAAACAGATTCCCCAACGTGTCCGTCCTCACTTCATCCACGTACGGTGAGACGAGCTGCGTCACTTGCTCGCGTACCTCATCCTCAAACCCGGATACTCCAAATGCGTCGGAAAGTTGACGCAGCATATCGATCGATCGCATAGATCCTCCTTCTCGCGTGTGGTGATTATAGGGCGTGTCCCGTTACCCGCAATGACAAGCAGCGCCGCCGACTTCGACCTTCAGCCTTGGTTGACAAAGTGATCATTGCGAGTACTATATGCAATATGGCACATGAAAGCATAAAGACTACCTGTATGCGAATGTTCACGCTCTTGCGAAGGGCGGAGCGTTCCATGCTTATTCTCATCACAGCGCTTCAGACACGAGATCTAGACTGACTAACTTATACAGAGGTGAGATGAAGTGAGGACTTCGAAGGAACTGAGGATTTTCTCGGGAATCGTTGCCGTATTCCTTGCCGCATACCTGATTCCGTTTGCCAACCCCGTGATCCGTCGCTCGGGGATGGAGGCGTTGTTGATGCTCCAGGAATACGCACGCCAACACGTCCTCTTCTGCTTGGTGCCGGCGTTCTTCATCGCTGGCGCAATCGCCGTTTTCATCTCACAGGCGAGCGTGATCAAGTACCTGGGTGCTGGAGCGAAGAAGGTCGTTGCTTATAGCGTTGCCTCGGTCTCGGGTGCAATCCTCGCTGTCTGCTCGTGCACGGTGCTCCCGCTCTTTGCCGGGATCTACAGGCGTGGGGCCGGACTGGGGCCGGCGATCGCTTTTCTCTATTCCGGGCCAGCGATCAACATTCTGGCGATCATCCTCACTGCTCGAGTTCTCGGAATTCAGCTTGGTTTGGCGCGAGCGATAGGTGCCATATCATTCTCGGTCATCATCGGGTTTGTCATGCACCTCCTGTTTCTCAAGGAGGAGAAGGCGAAGATAGAGGATGCCCTGGTCTTGCCACAAGAGGAGAAGGCGCGTCCGTTGTGGAAGACAGCGATCTACGTTGCAGTGATGATCGCCATCCTCGTGTTCGTTAACTGGGGCAAGCCGGGATCGATCGAGATCAAGACCATGCAGGGGCAGACGATTGTTGCCACCCGCGCCGGAGAGACAGCGGATAGCATTCTGTACAAGTTGAATGGTGATGCGAATGTGTTATCCGTCTCCAAGTCTGATGTGGAGCATGTTTCCTACCCTGCCTCGGTCTACACGGCCATCTACCATGCGCGGTTCTATATCACGGGGGTGTTCCTCCTTGTCCTGTTCATCCTCCTTCGCCTGTGGTTCAGCAAAGCAGAGGTTAAGGAGTGGGGAGGATCGAGCTGGTCGTACGCCAAGCTGATCCTACCGTACCTATTTGGAGGTGTGCTCATTGCTGGCTTCCTCCTCGGGCGACCCGGCCACCTGGCGCTGATCCCGTCTGATTGGATCAGCGCAAGTGTAGGCGGAAACTCCTGGCTGGCCAACGGTGTGGCGAGCATCGCCGGGGCGTTCATGTACTTTGCTACCCTCACCGAGATTCCCATTCTGCAGGGGCTACAAGGAGCGGGAATGGGGAACGGTCCAGCATTGGCTCTCCTTCTTGCCGGTCCGGCGCTATCGCTTCCGAACATGCTTGTCATCCGTAAGGTATTGGGCACGAAGAAGACGCTGGCCTACATCAGTCTCGTCATAATCGCCGCGACCATCACTGGTAAGTTGTTCGGGTTCATCGTGGGTCCATAGTGAGATGCTTTTTCTGCGCCTCTGTCTCAACGGAAGGCTTCAAACAGAATAACAGAGATTCAACACAAGAGGAGGTTTGAGATGATCAGGATCGAAGTTCTTGGAACAGGGTGTCCAAGCTGTCAAGCGACAATGACTAATGCACAGGCGGCACTGAGTCAGCTCGGCATTCAGGCGGAACTCGTCAAGGTGTATGATATTTCCGAGATCACCGCTCGCGGCGTGATGATGACGCCAGCCTTGGCGGTCGATGGAGAGGTAAGAATTGCCGGGAAGGTGCCAACGGTGGACGAGATCAAGGGGCTGCTGGGGTCGAAGGAATAGACTCCAGCCTTCAAGGCATGCAGAGAGTCAATACTTCACGAAATGCCGGCAAATCAAACTCTGTCTTGGCTCTCTGTTCTTGGCAAGGTAACGCCAGGGGAGTAGTATTATGTCTCGGTGCATAGACGAATGAATAACGATGACATACAAAATCCTCTCGATGAGAAGATCGCTGAGATCGGGCAAGTGCTGGCGCATCCTATACGCCTTCAGATCCTGCGCCTGCTTGCCAAAGGGGAGCTCTGCGGCTGCGAGATTGTTCCTGAGTTTGAGCTTGATCAGTCCGGCATCTCCCGGCATCTGGCCGCCTTGAAGCGAGCTGGATTGATCAGCTCCCGTCGCGATGGCGTCCGTATCTACTGGAGGCTTGCCGATTGGCGGGTTGCAAAGCTTCTTCTACTTGCTGAGGAGATTGCGCAGTTAAGTTAAATGGGAGCACGCCATAACCGATTGTTGCAGTGCAAATCCCTCGGCGGGGTGCGGCATCTTACTATAGGGAAAAAGGAGGATACATGAAGAAGATAGCGATACCAACACGCGGGACCGCCGGATTGGACGATCAGGTGGAGGAACATTTCGGGCGGGCGCAGCACTACACGCTGATCAACGTAGACGATGGAAAGATCGTGGACACGCAGGTGCTAGACGTTCCGTTCGCCGAGCACGGTCCCGGGGATCTTCCCAACTGGATCCATTCTCAAGGAGCTGATGCTGTCCTCGCTTGGGGGATGGGACCAAGCGCAGTCAACTTCTTTGATCAGCTCGGGATCGAGGTGGTAACCGGAGCAACCGGCCTGGTACGCGATGTGATCGAAGGCTACATCCGCGGCAACCTGGAGACAATCGAGTGGGTGGAGCCGGAGGGGCACGGTCAAGGTCACGGGCACCGGCACTAATCTGCTTGGGCAGGAAGAGATAAGCCATTCACGCACGCACGACACAAATGATTTCACCGGGACGCGGCTGTTCATCACGATGATGCTCAACTTCGTGATCACCGCTGCCGAGATCATCGGGGGACTGCTATCTGGAAGCCTGGCGCTTCTCTCCGACGCGATCCACAACTTCAGCGATGGGGTCTCGATCGTGATCAGCTACACTGCGATCCGGCTGCGTGAACGCCCGAACTCGCCTCGCCATACGTTCGGGTTCAAGCGAGCGGAGGTATTCGCCGCGGTGATCAATTCATCGGCGCTCATCGTGATAACCGTCTTCCTGTTCATCGAAGCGATCAAGCGGTTCATCAACCCAGTGCCGATCCACGGGCAGATGATGTTCATCGTCGCTGCGATTGGCCTGGTGGCAAACGTCATCGGCACGCTCTTGCTGCGCCGCGGGGCAAAGAGCAGCATGAACATAAAGGCGACCTACCTCCACCTCTTAACCGACGCGATCTCCTCGGTCGGGGTGATCCTCGGCGGATTAGTGATCTACCTGTGGAACGTGTTCTGGCTCGATCCGGTGATCACGATCCTGATTGGGGTCTACATCTTCAAAGAAGCGTACGAGATCATCAAGGAAACAGCCCACATCCTGATGGAGGGAGCGCCGAAGGACCTGTCCATGGATGAGATCGGAAGCGCCATCGAGGGGATCCCCGGAGTGAGGGATATCCACCACGTGCACGCGTGGTCTGTGGGCGAACACGACAATCACCTTGAAGCGCACATCGACGTCGACGACATGATGGTGAGCCGTGCAGATGGGATCCGCATGCAGGCTGAGCACATGTTGCATGAGAGGTTCGGCATTGGCCATGTGATGCTGCAGATTGAAAACGATTGCTGCTCGGACACTGGATTGATCAACCAATAGAGCCACGCACAGGCCGGCGTCAACAGGGCGGGTCTGCGGAAACAGCGCCGCGATCAGTCTCTTTGTAGGCCTTGCGCCAACAAGCGTAAAGCAAAAGCCATAGAGCCAAGCACCTCCTCCAAGCTTGCGTGTTTACGCGCAGAATTCAGTCACTGAGCCACCAAATTCCTCGGCAGCCTCTCATTTCCGGTTCCTCGCTGTTTCATGTGGGTAACTGACCATTGAGCATGCTCGCAAGCCTGCTCTAAGGAATCCAGGAAGCCATGGAAAATTAAACTGCAGGCAGGAGAGAGACTGCCCCTTGGTTGAAAGACCAACACCTCTTCTCTCGCCCGTTCGTTTTACTCACTCAAGACGCAGAGGTATCGCGATACCAAGCTCGCTGAGAAGTCATGAGTCCTCAGTCCAGAGTCTTCGGTCTAGAACCCATCATTCATCACTGTCTTTCCGCTGTTCCCTGCGCCTCTGCGCGAGTATGGTTGTGAGGATGCCGGCTGTTCCGCCTGTCTGCAGCAGGCAGGAGTGGGTAATTCCAACGTTCGAGTCGATCCAAGCAGCTACTCCCAAATCGACCCTGCCTGTGCAATAGAATTGCCGCGCGGGTTACCCACGCCAAATAGCGAGGAGGCTCATTTCTTTCCGAAACCGATCGAAGACCAGGCTTACCGTGCATCTGTGTCGCGTGCTTGTACCGGAATGTGCATTATAAACTACTAACTATGATGTGGAAGCAACTCCGGCAGGCAACGTAAAGATGGCCGCTCCACGAGAAGTTACCGATCTCATTGAGCGATTTGAACGCGACTACGAAGCCTATCGCTCCCGTGAGTACAACGAGACCGAAACTCGCCGCGAGTTCGTCGATCCGTTTTTCAAAGCCCTCGGTTGGGATATCGACAACGAACAGGGCTACGCCGAGGCGTACAAGGACGTTGTGCACGAGGACGCGATCAAGATCAGCGGCGTGACCAAGGCTCCTGATTATGCCTTACGCATCGGCGGAGTGCGCAAATTCTTCGTCGAGGCCAAGCGCCCCGGCGTGGATATCAAGAACGATCCAGATCCCGCCTACCAACTCCGCCGCTATGCCTGGTCGGCCAAGCTCCCGCTCTCCATCCTCACCAACTTCGAGGAGTTCGCGGTCTACGACTGCCGCATAAAGCCGAATCACGCGGACAGAGCCTCGGTCGCGCGTGTTCTCTACTTCACGTACAAGGAATACGAAGCCCGTTGGGACGAGATAGCTGCAAAACTTGTCCCGCCCCATACGTCTTGTGGTATAATGGATATAGCAGTTGAGACGATGCCGAAGAGGTGATTGAGACATGGCCGAAGAGAAACCCAAGGTTCAGGTGCCAATCGAGTGGCACATCTCTGAAGACATCAATAGTAAGTATGCAACGAATCTCGTTGTTCAGCACTCCGAACATGAGTTCATCCTAGACTTCTTTGAGATGCGCCGCCCATTGATTTTGGGTAATCCAGATCAGGTTCGCGAACAATGGCAGAAGATCGAGTCTGTGCGGGCCGAATGTGTTGCACAAATCATTGTATCTCCAGATCGAATGCAAGAATTCATCGACGTGATGCAGGCTGCCCTGGACAAGTACGTGGGCAAGGAACAGGAGGAGCAATAGCTATGGGTGCTTCTACAACCTACGTGAATACCACTTATACGAACGCCAATATTATCTTTGCACTTCTAACGTCGACGTGTACTGGCCGTCGTACCGTGCAGGCTGATGTGTCTGAGGTATCATCTGCCTTGTCAAAGTATCTTGTCGGTAGAATTGCTGAGGGATGGGAACTTGTTCAACCGTTGCCTATTAGGTCGGAGTGGGATGGCGATCTGTATATTGTTAGTGACAGCCTCTTTTCAGTCTACGGCGATGGTGATACCGAGATCTCTGCCCAGGAAGACTATGTAACGTCTCTCATAGAGTACTATCAACTACTTGACGGGCGGGCAGATAACGTTTTTACGCGGGCTTTGCTTCAGAAGCTCAAACGGTACCTCCAGCGTGTATAGTTCCTATGCCATACAAACCCAAAGAAGTGGAACGCAAACTGCGAGACAAGTTTGCGTTTAGTGTTGCAAAAGAACACAGTTTGGATCATCGTTGGGTCGAGTTACAATTGCCGAGATTGCCAGCAATTCTTACAAAAGTGTCTCATAACAGGAAGGAGATCGGGGCTAACCTGGAGGGCAAGATCGCTCGACAACTAAGGGTGCGCACCCGTTATTTTCGGGGGATGATTGATTGCACAAATACGCGCGAGGATTATTATCGGCAAGTGAGAGAGGACCCATATCCGCCTTTTGATGTTCTGTTGTGATATCGCTTGTCCTGGATTCAACTTCAAAGGGTATCTTCGTAGAGACGAGAACTTCGTACGGGTTTCGGGACCCAAGTGTCTTGGTTGGTCTATGCTTGATCCAGTTGATTACATGCTCGGTTTCTTCCCTACAAACTCCTGTCCGCTCCTGCCCAAATGCTTGCTCGAAGATCACGCTCGCCGCACGTCTGTCCCTCGCGCTTGTGCGGGAATGTGAAGCGTTATAAACTACTAACTATGATGTGGAAACAACTCCGGCAGGTAAGGTAAAAATGACCGCTCCACGGGAAGTAATCGACTAACTCGTTTACGAGCTCTACGGCCTGACCGACAAAGAGACCCGCATCGTCGAGCGCGAGTCTTAGGAACTTGCGAAGGAATACGAAAGTAAAGGAGCTTTGAAAATGCAAGAAACAAAGATTGACCGCAATCATCGCAGGATCTGTACAAACGCAAAGATTAGTGAGCTTCTGACCAAGAAACATGCGAAAATACATCCTGGTACAACAGTCACTGAAACCACTGAAAAGCAGTCAGGCAATCGACGACTGGTAGCAATGTGTCCTTGTAATGAGGCAAGACAATGAGCCGGTACCTCAGGGATGCAGAACACCATGCGAAGTCCATTCAAGACTGCTACGGCAATGCTGGCGCGTTGGGATATAAGGACGCTGAGTACGCCTTCCAGCAGCTGACTAGCCTGATTGGACGGGCGCATAGTTCGAAGAACGACAAAGCGGATGTTCCTTTGATTACCGAGATGGCAAAAAGGGCACGTCCGCTGATGGATGAAATGAAGAAGCGTTACGACGAATGGCACTGCAATACGAAAGACGAGAGCTACCAACCCAAATAACGAAACGGGCACATCGGGTGAAGTCTCTTGGAAGTCCGTGGACAAACACTATGATCCCTCAAGGAGTGGGTGCCCGTTCGCCATGATCGCTTATCTTGTGCTTGTACGGGAATGTGTAAAGTTTAAACTACTAACTACAATATGGAAACAACTCGAGCAGGCAGCGTAACGATGGCCTCTCCACGGGAAGTCATTCATCTGATCGAACGGTTCGAGCCCAACCGCGATGTCTATCGCTCGCATAACTACAACGAGACAGAAGCCCGTCGTGAGTTCATCGATCCATTCTTCAAGGCCTTCGGTTGGGACATCGACAACAAACAGGGCTATGCCCAGGCGAGAATTCTGTACAATAGGAGAGCACACGTGAGAGAATGAGGGAATACAGGGAGCAAACAGACTCCTCATATATCGGATAGATAAGGATGGGGCTGTGATGGTGCAAGCACACCAAATCATTACAAGAGAGGTTGAGGCTCTGGAGCGAAACGCTCGCCCGAGGACATGTCTTGACGTTGGAAGCTCTCCCCTGTGTTTCCCAATTGTGTACATCGAGGAAAACGGAGACATATCATTGGCCATCTTTCTCATCTTAGTGCTCTTAGTGGGTTTCATCATTCTATGGAGAAACGGCTTCTTCAGAAAAGTTCTAGGTATTTATCGGGAATCAGAGACGGGCGACAAGAGAAGTTGCGACATCAACGGGAAAAGGGACATTGCGACGGCAAAAGAGCCCGTGTTTCTTGCCGGTAAGGTCGAAATTCCAGAATGGCGTGCCACTTGGTATGCAAGATGGGACGAAGTGACACCGCGACACCGTACATTTTACGAATATTGGAAGGAGCGCTTAGAAAAAGGCGATTTCGTCAATATCGGAGATAACGTTGGCTACGTATTTATGTATATGAAATTAACAATAAAGCAGTTCAAAAAAGACAAGGATGTTAAGTGTCTGCGAGAATGCTTTCATAGATTACAGAGAGCCTACGGAGAAAAGAAAGATGTACAGAGATCGGAAGAGCGTCGTGTAGGGAAAGA
>CAJVYM010000017.1 GCA_913009415.1 uncultured bacterium | reverse complement strand
CAGTGTTTCCTCGCCAAGCAGAAGACACAGCGCGCCACGCGCACCGGCGATGCGTACCTGGAGATCCTCCTTGCCGACAGATCGGGGACGATCCCTGCGCGTGCCTGGGCGGAGGCGACGCAGCGTTTCGCTTCCCAGTTTGAAGGGGGGGACTTCGTCTTCGTCGAGGGGCGCAGTGAGACGTATCGCAACACACTCCAGATCATCGTCGAATCGATCCGCCGCCTGGAGGCGTACGAACAGGAACAGGGGAAGATCAGCGGCTTTGACCCCGGGATCCTCGTTCCGGCAAGCGCGCGCGATCCGGATGAGATGTGGAGCGAACTTACGAATTTGATCCGTAGCATCCCCTCGGAACCACTGCGAGAATTGACGACACTGCTGGTAACTGAGAATGAGGAGGCACTTCGAACATTCCCCGCTGCAGTGCAGTATCATCACGCTTATCTGGGCGGCCTCCTGGAACATACACTGGAAGTAGCAAACGGTGTTTATCAGTACGCTGAAACCTGTCCTAGCCTAGATCGCGGCATGGCGACCGCCGGAGGGATCCTGCACGACATCGGAAAGGTGAAGGAGCTTGAGAAACCGATAGCCCCTCACTACAGCTTCAAGGGACAGCTCCTCGGGCACCTCCTCCTCGGGCGCGACATGGTGCATGCGGCGGCAGAGAAGATCTCCTGGGATGATCCTCACATCCCTGAACTGCTTGAACACATTATCATCTCTCACCATGGAGAGCTCGAGTTTGGTGCAGCGATCGTGCCAAAGACCGCCGAGGCTATTGCCATCTACTACTTTGACAATCTCTCCGCACGCTTGAATATGGTCAAGATGCACATCGCTCATGACAACGAGCAGGGTGATTTTACCGACTGGCACGCACTCCTGAAGAGGAAGTTCTTCAAGGGCTCTGGCACGGGGGAATAGAGCACACATCGACTATTCCAGCTCTTCGGCGTTTTCGGTAGAATGTTCAGAGGACGAGGCCTGAACTTGTAGATCTTACAAAGCCAAGGATCGCTTTTAGCAACCTATCGAGATCAGTTCTTCTTGTCCTTCGTGCTCTTCTCTGGTGAATATCACTATCCACTCGAAACGACAGGGAATCGCTGTTTGTGATCTTACGATTGCAGGTGCGGCACACCCATGTTGAGCGCCGCCTCCGCGATGTTGAACGCGTAATCCCTCACTCGCAGGAGGCTGCCAAAGATTACAGCCAGGCTGAGGGCATTCCTACCCACGTTCTGCAACTGCGCCTCTTCCTCCCACTTGTGCGTATTCTCTCGCTCGCTCAGTGCGCTGCTTGCTGCCTCCAGATCGGCCTTAAGGAACGCATCCACGCTCTGCAAGACGATCTTTTCGGCGTTTTCTTTCAGGCGCTCAATGCGCGAGATCGTGTCCGCGTCGATCGGTTCTCTGAGCCCAGCGACGGCGCGGGAGATCTGCACGGCGTGGTCTCCGATCCGCTCGAGAATCTTCGCTACCCCGTGGTATTCGTGGAACAGAATGCGGCTCATGCCGATCTCCTTTTCTAGGAGCAGGTCTCTTAGCAGCAGCCCTAACTCACGCGACATCACCCGCGTCAAACGGTCGGCCTCGATGTCCCGCTCCACGACGTCGTTTGCCAGGGTCGCATCACGGGAAAGAAAGGCGCTCACCGCATCACTGAGCATCGCCTGTGTGATGGCGTAGATGCGCCGCAGCGTCGCCTCGGCCGCAAAATCGCGCATGCTGACAAGACAATGGAGGACAATCGAGTCCTGCGATTCATCCATGATCTCCAGGCCTACAAGCGATTGCGCTACCTGCCGCACTGCGCGGCGCTGCCCGGCTGAAATACGCGTGCCATCGACCTCTATCACGTCAAATCCGGTAACGTAACAAGAGATGATCGCACGCTGGATCCATACGGCATCCTTCCCTTCCAGGGAAAGGCGCACGCTGTTCTCCATCTTTAGTCCCTCAGGCATGAGGAGGAGGCTCCCCGTCTCGTTCTCCACGACCATAACCTCGGATCCACGGTGGATCCCAACCCCCGTGGCCCATGCCTTGGGAAGCGTCACGAAATACGTACCTCCCCCTGTCACCTGCACGCTCCTCTTGTTCATCGACTTCTCCCCTCCCTGGGTTGAGTATAGATCTTGCCCGATGTACATACAAGAGGTCGCAATATGCATCTGTCTTGCCAGAAGGGTGGGAGCCAATATAATCTTAGAGCATACACGAAATAAGCAAAGGAGCATTCCATGAACAGAAGCGACTATTGTGCTCACCTGTCAGCAAGAGACAGCGGACGAAAAGTGACCCTATGCGGTTGGGTGAAGCGCCGCCGCGATTTGGGAGGGTTGACGTTCGTCGATCTGCGCGACAGCTCGGGCGTAATCCAGCTTCTGTTCTCTGGAGATGCCCCCGATCTCACCGAGGGGCACACCCTGAACCGAGAGGACGTGATCTGCGCCTCGGGAGAGGTGCGCGCCCGCAGTGAAGGAAACGTAAATGAGGAGATGCCGACCGGCGAGATCGAGGTTGAGGTGCAGGCCCTGGAGATCCTCAATCGCTCCCTGACACCACCGTTTCTCGTCGAAGGAGACGGATCGGATACGACGGAGGAGACGCGCCTGCGCTACCGCTATGTCGACCTGCGACGGGAGCGCATGCAGCGGAACTTGCGGCTGCGCCACCACGTATTTCACGGGCTGCGCAGCTTCTTCACAGATAATAACTTCATAGAGATCGAGACGCCGGTCCTCACCAAGTCCACACCCGAGGGAGCGCGCGACTTTCTCGTCCCGAGCCGCTTCTCGCCGGGTTCATTCTATGCTCTTCCTCAGTCGCCGCAGCTATTCAAGCAACTGTTCATGATCGGTGGGATGGATCGCTATTTCCAGCTTGTGAAGTGCTTTCGCGACGAGGACCTGCGCGCAGACAGGCAGCCCGAGTTCACGCAGCTCGACCTGGAGATCTCATTTCCGCGGGGCAAGGACGAGATCTTCTCGCTACTGGAAGGAGCGCTGCGGCGTACGTTCCACGACCTGCTCTCAGAGGACCTGCAAATCCCCTTTCCGCGGATGACGCACGCCGAGGCGCTCGCCCGCTATGGATCGGACAAACCTGACCTCCGCTTCGGAATGGAGATACACGATATTTCGCAGATCGTAACGGATTCCGGCTTTCGCGTCTTCTCGGAAACAGTCGCTGCCGGCGGCAAGGTGGCAGGGATCTGCGCCGATGGCTGCGCTGGGTACTCCCGTTCGAAGATCGATCACCTGCAGGAGATCGCGGTACGCGCCGGGGCAAAGGGGATATCGTTCATCAAGGTCAAGGACGAGATCTCTTCTCCCCTCTCGAAATTCCTCGATCCTGCGATCATGAGAGAGATCATCACTGAATTTGGTGCGAAACAGGGCGATCTGATCCTCATCTTGGCGGGGCAAGGGATCGAGCAGGGACTCGGCGATCTGCGCCTGGCGATCGCTAAAGAGGAGAAGATTGCACGTGAAGGCTGGGACTTCCTCTGGGTGACCGACTTTCCGCTATTTGCTCTTGATGAACAGGGGCACTTGACGAGCGAGCACCATCCGTTCACCTCCCCCCATGCGGACGACATGGAGATCCTCGAGGAATCTCCTCTCACCGTCCGTTCTGACGCATACGACCTGGTCCTCAATGGAATAGAGATGGGAAGCGGGAGCATCCGTATCCATTCCCGCGCGCTGCAAGAGAAAATTTTCGGCATGCTCGGGATCTCACCGCAACGAGCGGAGGAAAGATTCGGGTTCTTCCTGCGAGCGCTCGAGTACGGAGCACCTCCGCACGGCGGGTTCGCACTGGGGGTGGATCGCCTGGTGATGTTGATGGCCGGCGAGGAATCCCTGCGTGACGTGATCGCTTTTCCGAAGACCACAACCGGAACCTGCCCGCTCACCGACGCACCGATGCCGGTCGATGATGCACAGCTTGCAGAACTCGGGCTAACACGCAAGATCTAGCCTCCAAATCATAACAAGCTATCGATCAGGGAGCGGGCCATGGCGAGCGTGGCCCGCTCCTGCAGCAACGGTAGTCAGCAAGAGCCAACACTTGCCATGCCTTGCGCATTGCAGCACGAAAGAAAAGCGAAGATAATTTCCCCACCAAGGTAGTGGGGAGAGGAGGGATGGATAGAATCAACAGGCAGAGGTTTTCCTTTGTCGCCGTTTTCGTCGCCCTATTCGCCGTTCTGTTCGTCCTCATCGCCGGGATCAACGGCGTCCATCCGCTCCCCGGAAAGCGCCTGCCAAACCTAATGGCGGACGCTTCACACGTGCCTCCAGGAGTAACCCCAGGCGGACCAGCTTGGGGGGCACAAGCGATAAGAATCTTGATTCAATCGTTGTTTATCCTCGGGGCAGCGGTCATCCTGCTATTTGTGATCATCTCCAGCAAGCACCGTAAGCAATTTGCCATCATCCTCGCGATAATGCTGATCATCCTCCTTGTCCTGGCGCAGGTGCACAATATTCCGCAGAGTAAGAAAGTTCCTATGAAGCAAGAATCAGCGCAGGTGCATATCGGGGAAGCGCCGCCCGTCGAACAGGTGCACCCGCAGATCCCTCCTATCAATCCCACGAACTGGCAGGTCATCCTCATAGCCATTGGATCCGCACTTCTCCTTTCTGCGATGGGCCTCTTTTTTTTCATCAGGATCTATCCTGCTCTACGCTCCCGCAACTCAGACAAGGAGGACCTCCTCGGTGATCTGGGAAGGAGCGCGGGCCTCGCCGCGCATCGGATAATCGATGGTGATGATCCGCGCGCGGCGATCCTGCGCTGCTACCAGGAGATGACGGAGATCATGAGCCAAGCCGAGCGCATGTCCAACTATGCCTACTTCACGCCACGGGAGTTCTCAGCACACCTGCGCATGCGCGGGATGGATAACGATGATGTCGATCGCCTGACCAAGATCTTCGAGGTCGTTCGCTACGGGGCGAGGAGCGGGGCGGGATTCGTCGATGAGGCCGTTTCTTATCTGCAATCCATTCAACGCACATACACCGAGGAGGAGGAGGAATGAGCCGCAAGCTGGCGCTATTTCTTATCATTTTGAGCTTTGCTCTCATCGTTTTCCTCGCTCTTCTCTTTGCCTTTCCGCTGCGGCATGTCTTCATAAACGGCATTGTCACACCGCTCATCGAGTCGTTTCTCGTGCTGCGCTGGTACCTTCACCGCATATCACAACCCGTGCTGTGGGGCGTGTTGGTCATGGCCGGGGCGATCGTTATGCTACGGATCCTCCTTCGTACATTCCCGCTGCCGCGGTTTAAGGAGAAGGAGAGATACATCATCGTCAGATCGCACCGGCAGAGCAATCTGAGACGTATGATCACAACCATCGAGCGTGCACATCGCCATCCGTTTGCCCGACGGAAGATGGCGAGCGAACTTGTGTCGTTGTCGGTGCGTCTAATTGCACAACGCGAACGGCTCTCCCTTAAAGAGGCACGGGACACGTTTGAATCGTTCACATGGTGTGATAACGATGCGATCCGTGCCTACTTTAACTTCCGTCGGCAGTACTACGGAGTGGGTCGCGGCAAGGCATTTGACAGAAGGCTGCACGAAATCGTCGCGTTCCTGGAACGCTATCATCAGGGGGTATAGATGGATCTTAAAGAAGTGGGGACACAGAGCCGCGCGATAATCGATGAGGTGGCAAAGGCGGTCGTCGGCAAGGATGACGTGTTGATGCGGGTGATGGTCGGGATCCTCGCCGGGGCGCACATCCTGTTTGAGGACTACCCCGGGCTGGCAAAGACGCTGATCGCGCGCAGCTTCGCCCAGGTTCTGGGCATGAATTTTCGACGGATCCAGTTCACTCCGGACCTGCTCCCAAGCGATATCACCGGATCGCACGTCTTCGACCGCAAGAAGGAAGAGTTCACCCTCACCGTCGGGCCGATTTTCGCCAATATCATTCTGGCAGACGAGATCAACCGCGCCACGCCGAAGACACAGTCTGCGCTGCTGGAGGCGATGCAGGAGTCACAGGTGACGATCGATGGCGATACTCATCCCCTCCCATCCCCGTTCATCGTCATCGCTACGCAGAACCCGATCGAATACGAGGGGACGTTCCCCTTGCCTGAAGCGCAGCTGGATCGGTTCATGGTCCGCCTCTCGGTGGGCTACCCTGACGCGCAGGGGGAGGTGGAGATCCTCAGGCGGAGGCGCGCGAGAAAGACCGACGATATCGTCCTATCCCCGGTAACGAGCGCCGATAAGTTGCTTGAGATGCGTTCCGCCGTGGAGGGGGTGTTCGTCGATCCCGACATCGAGGAGTACATTGTCTCCATCGTCAACAAGACCCGCACCGACAGCGACATCTACGTGGGCGCGAGCCCGCGCGGGTCCCTCGCCCTCCTGAAGCTCTCGCGCGCGCAAGCGGCGCTTGCCGGACGCGATTACGTCCTTCCAGATGACGTGAAGGCATTCGCCGGTCCGGTGTTGTCGCACCGCTTGATCCTCAACCCCGACCTGTGGTCAAAGCGGATCACCCCAGCAGACGTCGTAACGAAGATTCTTCGCCTCGTCCCCGTCCCCAAGGTTGGCTAGCGTGTCCCCATCGAGCAGGATCGGCGTGATCCTCGGGATCGCAATTTCACTGGTCATCGCTGGCGTCCTCGTGCGCGACGGGCGAGTCCTCGCCGCGGGGATCCCCTTCCTGCTCTACGCCGGGATCACCCTCGTCTATCTGAGCGGATTTCAGGAACCGCAGGTCACAGTGCACCGACACCTCAGCGCCGATCACACAACAGAGGGAGAGCCGATCGACGTGACGGTCACTGTTACCCGCTCCGGCAAGCCCATCCATTGGCTCGGCGCCTCCGAGTGCATCCCCCGCGGGGTGGAGGTGATAAGCGGTGAGACTAGCCACTTTGCCAGCCTCGACGAGCGCGAAGAAATCACGTTCTCCTACACCCTACGCGCTCCCCGCGGAATACACACGCTCCCCGGGATCGATCTCACGACGTGGCAGCGGATAACGCTTACGCCACATCAGCGCTTCGTCCCGCACGAGACAAGGTTTATCGGCATACCGATCGCCGAGCCGATCGACGATATCGAAATACACCCCAAACGAACACGCGCCTATGCCGGGGTCGTACGAGCAAACCAGGGCGGGAGCGGACTCGACTTTTTCGGCTGCCATGCCTACAGCACGGGAGATGACATCCGCCGTATCAACTGGCGCGCTTACGCGCGCACACGAGAGCTGATCGTCAATGAATATGAGCAGGAGAGGATCGCAGATGTCACGGTATTCCTCGACGCCCGTGAACGGGCCAATCCCCGCATCGGTAAAGAAAAGACCTTCACCTACGCCGTACGCGCAGCAGCGAGCATGGCCAAGTACTTTATCAAACAGGGAAACAGTGTTGGCCTGTTCATCTACGGCGAGTACATAAACTGGACATTCCCCGGATACGGGAAGACTCAGATGAGGAGGATCCTCGATTCGCTGGCGCGGGCCGAGACATCGGATAAAGAGGTGTTCGATGACCTGCGTGCCGTCCCCACACGCCTATTCCCACCGCGTTCACAACTGGTGATGATAAGCGGATCACTCGATGAACACGATGTTGAGGTCCTCGGCGTGCTGCGCGCACACGGCTATCAGATCATCATGATCATGCCCGATATGCTCCCGTATGAGGCATCACAGATCGAACAAAGCGACGCCAAAGACTTGGCGCTGCGCATCGTCACCCTGCGGCGTAGACTGATCGTCGATGCCCTGGCGCGGATCGGCGTGGAGGTCGTCCAGTGGAACGTGACGGGTTCACTCTCATCCCTCCTCAGTTGGACCCTTTCAAGGCGCGCAAGGAGGATCGCATGAAGAAAGTGGCGGCGATAACGGCGACTCTCTGCTTCGGTATCTTAGCTGTGCTTGGCTTCGGCGTTGGTTCGCTCGCCCTGGGAAGTGCCGCAATCGCGATCGGGGTGGCATGGCTTGTGGTTCTGTTAGCGAGCACGAACAGGAAAGAGCTCTCCCTCCTCCTCGGCCTTACGACCGTGATCGCCGTTCTCGATGTTCTCTACGGAGCATCAATCTACCTTACGGGAACGGTGATCGTCCTTTCCATAACGTGCTGGGAGTTTTCGTTTACCGAAGGTGCGCTCGCTTCGTTCCCGGCGGCGATGACAAAGAGATTTGTCGTGCGCCACGTTGTCCAGATAGGAGTTCTTGGCTTGACCTGCTTTGCTCTTCTTATTATCCCTACGCAGATCCACGTGCATATCGGGTTTGGGACCGCTCTTGGGCTTGGGCTCGGCTCATTTCTGCTCTTTGCCGTCCTGCTGATATTGATGGGAAAGAAAACGCGACAAGAAGGCTAAGGAACAGCACTTCATCAAGGAAAACGGACTTACTATGCTGCGCGACGCGATGAAAAAGAAAGGCGGACGGTCGTAGAGACCGCCCGCCGTGGTTCTTGTGCACCTACTTTTTGATGTTCAGGTCACCACAGATCGTCGCCTTCACCAGCTCAGGCGCGTAGCCAGCGATCGTCCCCGCCAATGAAGGAGATCCTGTGCCGATGGACGGGTAGAGCCGATAGGATATCGTACGTGTCTCACCGGCCTCGATCGGGTTCATCCACAGTATTTGTAGATTCTGTCCCTCTTTTTTCGTCAATGCGTTGGCAGCGTCTAGAATCTCCCACTGCCAACCGATGGGGAGCGTCTCCTCCACGCCAACGGCACTGACACTGGCGTACGCGCTGACAGTTATCTCCACCAGCACCGATCCACTCTTATCCGGCGTCACCTTGCGCACCGCGAAGAGAGGCGTCTTTCCCACGTAGATCCCCTTGCGACACGTGGCGTAACGACCGCCACCTTCATCGACTCTCAGAGTCACAACAACAAACCCGGCCTCGGCAAACGCGTGTTCAACGGTCGGATCGGGCGTAGAAACGTCGTACACCCCGTCCCCGTCGAAATCCCAATTGTAGCTTACAGCACCGTAGGAAAGGCAGCTCTGACAAGCCGTGAAGCTGATGTCTTCTCCCACCGCTGGGTTGTACGTAGCCGGGGAATAGTCCGCTGTTCCGGCAAGGGCGACCAGACCAAACGAGGCGAGAACCACCGCCACGATGAGGATCCCTTTCAACCTGTAATTCATTCCCCCTCCTTAATCACACACTTAAATAGCGGAGCAGATCCGCCCCACTTAAGGGAGCGGATCGTGCACCGATGTATCGGTCAGCCAATAGGCGATCAGATCGCGTATGTCGTCGAGTGTCACTACTTTGTTACCTGTGTAGGCGACCGGGGCACCACTGAGCCACAGGGACACAGCGTACTGAATCTGATCGAACGAAATCTGTTCCGGTAGGCAGAGATCGATCTTTCCCTGATCAGTGTCCCAGCGCGAGATGACAACCTTGAGTGGAAGCGTCGGCACAAGAGCGACCTTGTCCTCACCGATTACCATGCGCGATAGCTGCGGCGAGGAGCTCTTGATGATCCCGCCGATCGCCACCTTCACCGGCTCGGTGCAGGTTGCCGGGGCAGTAAGCGTGTACTCGATCACGCGTGTGTCCCCGTCCTTAAGCGTCTCCATGAACAACCAATCCCTGGTATCCTTGCGGAAGGTCGCACTCGCGTTGCTCCCCTCGACAAACGTCCAGCCAGCGGGGATGTCCTCGTGCAGGGTCAGGCCGTTCACCGTGGTGTTCGCAGTGATCGTTATCGTCACCTTGACCGTTCCGTCGGTGATCGTCTCATCGGAGGGAAGGCACGTATCGATCTCTCTCACCGCACTCACACTTGGAAGGACCGTCAATGTCTTTGAAACAACGGCGCTTGCTCCTTCATCGTCTGTTACCTTGAGGGTGACAGTCACATCCCCCGCATCGGTAAATGTGTGCTTCACATCGGAAGACGCGCCGACGACATCGAACACTCCGTCGCCGTCAAAATCCCAAGCATAGGAGACGATGTGTCCATCGACGTCGTATGAGCCACTGGCATCAAAGAGCGTCGATACCGCGACACGTGGATCGGACGGGCTCACCTTGAACACTGCCGTCGGGGGAGCGTTCTTGACCGCGATCACCTGTGTGGCCGCGGGGGAGGCGTTGCCGTCATCGTCTTTGACGACGAGGGTCACGGTGTAGCTCCCGCTGCGCGAATAGCTGTGCTGCGGATTCTGCACATCAGACGTACTTCCATCGCCGAAGCTCCACGCCCACGCAACGACCTGTCCATCAGCATCCGTCGACTGATCTCTGAACTCCAGCGTGTCAGTCGTGCTTGGACTCGTTGGTGAATAGGCAAACCCAGCGACAGGTGGAGACGGTGGTGCTGGCGGCACGATTACGGAGAGCGAACTTCCCGGAATCGCGATTGTGTTCTTGATCCCGCGAAAGTTTACATAGGTGACGCTCGATCTCGCATCGGTCGAAAGCGTCCCCTTATGCGACGCTTGGATGCTGATCTTCGCGTTCCACTGCTTACCGCGCCCGATCTTTCCCACGTTAAAGCTGAGAGTCGTCGTCCCATCCGGATTTGAAATTACACGTGTTGGGGACGGAGTAGATCCAACATACTTGAGGTCGCTTGGAAGGATCTTGTTCACTATCACGCCCTCACCAGCGGCGTTCACCGTCAACAAGTCATCTATCTGCGCAATCGTGGAGCTTGCTATCCGCCTAAAGAATAGGCCAGAAGTCTTGACGGCTAGCTTTTCCAGCAAGTCCCTATCGATCAGGTATCCGATTCCAACGGAGACGATCTTGATCCCCGCCTCACTCGCCACATCTCCTTCGCCACTCGGATCGCGCCCAGCGTTGTTCTGCCCGTCGGTCAGAAGGACCTCGACCAATACCGCGTTGGAGCGCCCGTCCGCCAGTAGCTCTTGGCGGGCAATCTGCAGCGCGTCGCCGAGCGCGGACTTCCCTCCCGTTGTTATGTCGGCGATGGCCGACTTCACCGCGAGGCGCTTGGACGTCAACGGAACGGCAAGCTGCGCCGCTGTGGAGAAGGTGACGACGCCGAAGCGATCCTGGTCGGAGAATGTGTCCATCAGGTCAAAGGCAAACTGCCTTGCCGCCACAATCTGAGCCGTGGCCGACGAATCGATCACGAAGACACAGTCAATCGGGAACCGTCCCGATTGCCCCATCCCCTGTACAGTGAGATTAACGGTCGCCGTATCCGGCGAGCCGCTACCAGCAACGTAGATCTCCTGCGGACTAACGTGCTGCTGCGCCTGCAGATACGTTCCGTCGGCAAGTACAGGCAGAGCGAGCAAGGCGAGTGCCAGGAAAAACAGGGCGAGGGGCCTCCCCCTCGCCGATATCAAATTCTGTTTCATCATCGATCATCTCCTTGACTTGAACAAGACTACTTGTTGCCGCACGGAGCGCAGGCAGCGCCACCGTCACACGCTCCCTTCACCGCTCCGGGAAGCGGATCGCAGATGTCTGTGTTCGTAAGCCAGTAGGCGATGATCGTCTTCAGTGTCTCGTAGGTGACCGTCTGTCCACCAGTGCGCGGCACAACCCCGTCCTCCAGCCAGAATGCGATCGCGCGCTGCACCTGCTGGAATGAGATCTTGTCGGATAGGTTGATGTCGATCGTATCGTTATCCACATCCCAACGCGAGATAGCAACGATGACCGGGACTGAGTCGCTGATCACGACCGTCTTGTCTCCCGTCACATGCGTATCCTGGCAAGGCAGCGCAGAGTCGACGGTTCCCTGGATGTCATCACTACTGACGTAGCAGGGATCACTCGCGCTCGTCTCGACCGCCTGTGTCTGTGGAACCTCAACCTGGTAGATGATGGTCTTCATCGTTCCCGCCGGCATCTTGCTCGGGAAAACCCACTCCACCTGAGAGCGTTTGTACATGAAGCCATCGTTCTCAATCGGGGTTACCTTCCATCCAGTTGGCAAATCCTCGGCCAAACCGACACCGTACATGTCCTGATCGGCGCTGATCTCCACCTTAACGGTGAACGTGTTCCCCGCGGGGTTCCCGTCGCTGCCGATGTAGTTCAGCAGGACGTTGTTACACGGCACTGGTGTAGCGATCGTGCGCACTGCGCTGATGTTTGCCTGCGGCACCTTGGGAAGGTCGACATCGACCGGCGTGCACGTGTAGGCGTACGCCGAGATCTCCTTCATCCCTTCCAAGTCGATGGTAGAGCCCTGTGTCCACGGCACATACTCATCGTTCTGCCACATCTCAAGTGCACGCTTCAGTTGATTCGGTGCGATCTTTTGCGACAGGCGCAGGTCGATCGTGTCTTTGCTGTCATCGCCAACGCGTGGGACGAGATGAGCAATGGCCGTCTTCAGAGGGAGCGCGTCCGTAATCTCAACCGTCTTATCGCCAGCAACAGGAATCTCAAGCGCCGGTGTGCGGGCCTGGAATGTCCCCGTGATGTCGAAGCAGACCGGAAGAGTGGTCGCCACTAACTCGCTGCTCTGCGGGACCGTCACCTCATAGGAGATAACCTTGGTAGTTCCCGCCTTGACCTTGTCAATAAACACCCATTGCACCGCCGCTCGCTTGAAGGCAGCACCGGCATTCTCCAGCGGCTTTATCTTCCAGCCGACGGGGAGCTTCTCTTCCAGACCGACACCGGCCAGATCCATCTCCGGCTCGATACGAACAACAACCTTGAATGTGCTTCCAGGAAGCGCGGAAACCGTGGAAATGGTCCGCGTTACCTTGACTGCAAGGTCTGAAATATTAAGAGAAACAGTCTTTCGAGCGATCGCTCCATTGGAATCCGTCGCCTTCAGCGTAACGCTCTTGGTGCCAGCTACGGTGTAAGTGTGGGTGACAACAGGATCCTTCGTTGTTTGATCGAAGATACCGTCACCATTAAAGTCCCATGCGTACTCAGCGATGGTCCCGTTGGAAGCAACGGTCGCACTGGCATCGAACGTGATCGGCTCATTGATGTGCGGCTTGGCCGGCGCAGTTGTAAACGACACCTGCGGTGGCTTGTTCGTCGTCCCTTTGAGGATGATCGGGTCGATCAGATTGAGGTCCACTGTTTTAGGGGCCTTCAAATCTCCCGTCAGGAATTTTACCGCAGTAATCCCAGACGTGAACTGCGGATACGCAGTCATCTCAAACTCCGTACCGAGCGGCCCAAGAACCATCCCATCAGCTTTTCCATCGTCCCATACCCAGGAGATATTCCCCGTAGGTGGAGTCAAATCCCACACCTCGCGGAAGTCTACCGGCCCATCATCCTGTACTATGAAACCTGCTCCAGCGGGTACACCGGAGAGCTTTATCGTTGTTGAACCGGCTGTTCCCCCTTTACCGCTTAGAAGCACGAACAGCGATACATCACCTGTCGCCGTGTTGCGATACAGGAACAGCACCGCGGTGTTCGTTTCTTCCAGGCCCGTGTTCGACTGGCTGTCAGTCAGATTATAGAAATCCTTTGCAGCAGCCGCACCAGCAAGCGGCGTGATCTGCACCCGCTTGTCCCCTTGGCTCACCGTGTAGTACCCCGACCCCTGGGCAAGTACACTCGCCGGGAAGAGGAGGGTGCCGAGTACCAAGAGGAGGAAAAGGCCATAAAGGCTGACCTTATACACCTTCATTGCTACCTCCTTTGTGCTCATCTTTTTTGCTAAATTTGCAAGAATACGCGACTATCATTGTACCAATCACCTTCCTTGAAAGTCTGTAACGTCAGTTACCCTCCCTTTCTCGATTGAGCTCACAGCGAGACCGCCAGTTGATACAGTGCAGCATCGATGGCCTTTTTAGCCGCCTCCGTTGGATCAGCCGTCAGCAGCGAGAAGAGAGGCTTATCCTGCGCGGTAACCGCCGTCGTGAACTCGATGTCCCCAGAAGGGTTGAATACCGTAACGAAGACGCCCACCGTTGCTATCTTATCCAGGCCTAACAGAAGGCCGAGTGGACTGGTGAGCAGCTTCACCGAATCACCGAGGAAGGAGCTAACCCCAAGAAAGAGCAGAGAACGCTCAGGGCTGAAGGAGATGTCGCTCTCCCAACGTACTATGCGAAACACGATAAGGTGATCCGCGTCAAGCGCCTGCGCCAGTTTTCGCATCCCAGCAAGAGGAACACTGTTACCGATGTAGGTATTCGTCAGCCGCTGTGCATACATCAACTCGCCCGCTGATGCTACCCCACAACCAGTGATGATCGCACAGTGTTGGTTGGCGTAGCTCTTTAGAATGTCGAGCTGTGCTGCAGGGACTGGCACCGCCGCCTGCACAAACACACCAACCTTCTCTCGCTGGCCGAACACCGGCACAACCGCCGTCAATACGACCATAAGGATGATAACCCCGTACAACGTGTTACGTGTTCTACTTACCATATTCGTCCCACCACCCGTGTGCATGCGTGTTTCATTGCTCGAAGTCTAGCCCAGATGGGTAGTTGGGAGAAAGGAACCGTGTCGAAAGTCACACCCGGCTTTGTCTAAGGGGCTATAGACAAATGTCCGCTGATGCTAAGTCGAAAATCTTGGATAAAGAAAAGAACCATCAACCAGAAGGACAGGACAGGGCACATCCCACTCCAAAAGGTTGATGGCTGGCACAAATAGATATCTAGAACGAAAGCTCCTTGGGGCTCTGTGCCTCGTGCGGGTGCACGGGGCCAGCGTAGACCTTCAGTTTACGCAGCATTCGCCGCCCCAGTATGTTCTTGGGGAGCATGCGGCGTACCGCTTCACGCACGGGCATAGTCGGACGACGCTCAACAAGCTTGCGATACGTCATCTCTTTTAGACCACCGATGTAACCGGTATGGCGCTGGAAGAGCTTCTGGTCCCACTTCTTCCCACTCAGGCCCACTTTCTCGGCATTGATCACGACAATGTAGTCGCCCGTATCGACGTGTGGGGTGTAAATCGGCTTATGTTTCCCCTGCAGAATGAACGCGATCTCGCTCGCCAACCGCCCCAAAGGCTTACCCTCGGCGTTAACCACGTACCAATCCCTATTCCAGCTCTTTCCTATTTCCTCGTTCTTTGCCACAAACGTGCGTTGCATGATCGTTACTCCTTGAGTTCCAATTGAGGTGCTTATTATATCCGCCCTACTTAGCCCTGTCAAAACCGGTAATGATCGTCTCCTCAGGCGATGGGCCCACGGAAACGATGGCGATCAGCACACCGAGTTCGCTTGATATTACATTAAGATAAGCTCGCGCCGCAGATGGAAGATCAGCATACTTCCGCAGATCGCTGATGTCATCATCCCAGCCGACGACACTCTCGTAGATCGGTTCGCACAGGGCCAGATCCTCTGTCGATGTGGGAAATGCCGTGATCTCACGCCCGCGCAGGCTGTAGGCGCGGCAGACCTTGATCTCTTCAATGCCAGTGAGGATATCGAGCTTGGTGATCGCCAGGCCGGTGGGGGCGTTCAATCGCGTCGCATGGTGCAGCGCTACAAGATCCAACCACCCACAGCGGCGCGGTCGCCCGGTGGTCACGCCGTACTCCGAACCGGCAGTTTGCAGCCACTCCCCTTCCTTTCCGATAAGCTCCGTTGGAAACGGCCCTCCTCCCACACGCGTGGTGTAGGCCTTGGTCACTCCCAAGCGACGCTCGACATGAAGATCTCCAATTCCAACGGCGTGAGCCAGACCGGCATAGACGGTGGCAGATGAAGTGACGTAGGGGTAGGTGCCGTAGTCGACATCGAGGAGCGCTCCCTGCGCCCCCTCGAAGAGCACCCCCTCCCCACGTGCCATAGTCTGCTCAATCGCCGCGGGAGCGTCCCCGATGGAGGGAAGAAACTGCTGCGCAGAAGTGAGGAGATCATCGGCAAGGCCACTGGCTGAGAGCTTCATGATAGCCTCGGCCTGCGGCCACGCGCGTTGCAGCAGGTTCAAACGAGCGCTCAGTCTCGCCTCAAGACGCGATCTATTCAACAGATCGATGGCGCGAATCCCTATGCGCGCTGCCCGATCGCGGTAGGCCGGGCCGATCCCGCGCCGCGTCGTCCCGATTGCCTTTCCGCTCCCCTCGAGATCTTCAAGGAGGCGGTGATACGGCATGATCAGGTGCGCATTCTCCGCGATGAGCAGTTCGGGCTTGCGGCCAAGGTGCTCCACGATCTTGCCATATTCCTCGCGCAGCACGGAAAGATCGATGACCATCCCGCTAGCCAGGACAGATGTCACTCCCGGGTAGAAGGCGCCGGCCGGGATTTGATGCGTGCCAAACTTCACCCCGCGGTCGATCACCGTGTGCCCGGCATTCGGCCCACCGTTGAACCTCACGACCATCTTCGCATCCTTGGCGAGCAGGTGAGTAACCTTACCCTTCCCTTCATCGCCCCATTGCATCCCCAACACAGCTATCGCCATCTCACCCTCCAGTTGCATCGACGCGCCGCAGTCCAACCTTCAACGTCGCACCTTCGATATCGAATTCCTGCACTATCTCCTGTTCGACCCCAATTTTATCCTCGATCGAAGTCGCCAACACCTCGGAGGCGATCGCTTCGCCATTGTTCACCAGTACCTCCGCCGTAGCCCCATCCGCCTCGTAGGAGAGGACGATACGGTCGGTCACATCAAAACCCGCGTCCTTTCGCAGGACCTGGATGCGGTGGGCGATCTCACGCACCCAACCTATCTCCCGCAAGCGATCATCGATACGTGTGTCCAGAAGCAGGCGTGTCCCGGCCTCCTCCACAAGTACGAATCTCTCTGGAAGCTGCGCTTCGAAGATGACATCATCGGCGACGATCGTGATCTCATCACCATCGATATTCACCGTCACTTCACCGGTGCTCAGCGCCTCACGGATCGACTCTGCGCTCTGAGCCACGATCCATTCCGCGGCACGGTTTACCCGCGGCCCAAGCCGCGGCCCGAGGGTGCGAAAGTTGGGCGTAGGAATTTCGTTGAAGTATTTCGATATGTCGGCAACCAGCTCGACCTTCTCCACGTTAAGTTCGGTGTCGATCAGCGCCACAACCTCAGAAGCCAGATGAGCATCATCTCCAGCGGAGACGATGACGCGCGATAGCGGCTGGCGCACCCTCACCTGCGCCTGATTTCTCGCCTGATGACCGAGGGAGACGATCCTGCGGGCAAGATCCATCTGACTTTCGAGATCGGAGTCGATGTCATCGGCAGAAGCAGCAGGGTAGCGACACAGGTGTACGCTCTCTGGATCATCAACGGTGCGCAGTCGCTGGTAGACCGCCTCGCTAACGAACGGGACGAACGGAGCAAGGAGCTTTGAAAGCTCCATCAACACGCGATAGAGCGTGGCATACGCCGCGACCTTGTCCGCACCCATCCCCCCTCTCCAGAAGCGCCGGCGCGATGAACGCACGTACCAGTTTGAGAGATCGCCCAAGAAGCCGTCGAGCGCCGCGGTCGCCGATACCACGTCGTAGGCATCGAGGCCGCTTGTCACTTCCATCGTCGCCGCTGCCAAACGCGATAGGATCCAACGATCGAGCACAGTCAGGTCATCGTGAATGAGCTTATCCCGCTGCGGGTCGAAGTCGTCGATCGAGGCGTACAGGGCGAAGAAGTCGTAGGTGTTGCGAAGCGTGTCCAGGAACTTGTACAGAGCGTCCTTGACCACATCCCCGCCGAGGCGCTTGGACTTCCAGGGAGCACTGGATGAGTACAGGTACCAGCGTAGAGCGTCCGCGCCGTAGATGTCGATCAGCTCCCAGGGATCGATCACGTTCCCCTTGCTCTTGCTCATCTTGATCCCCTCTTCATCGAGGCCGAGGCCGGTGACGACACAGTTACGATACGGAGCCCGACCGTGAATGATCGTGCTCGTGGCAAGGAGGGTGTAGAACCACCCGCGCGTCTGGTCCATCGCCTCGCAGATGAAATCGGCGGGGAACGACTCAGCAAACTTCTCTTTATTCTCAAACGGGTAGTGCCACTGGGCGGTGTGCATCGAGCCAGAATCGAACCAGGCATCGATCACGTTCGTCACCCGGTGCATCACCTTACCGCACTTGGGGCACGCCAGATCGACTTTGTCGATGTACGGGCGGTGCAGCTCAACGGTACGCGCCAGATCCTTATCGATGGCGCGTTCCATCAACTCATCACGGCTGCCGACGGCTATCGTCTCCCCGCATCTCTCACAGATCCACAGGTTGAGCGGGGTTCCCCAGTAGCGGTCACGGGAGAGGGCCCAGTCCTTCAGATTGGCGAGGAAATCTCCGAGCCGTCCGGTCCCCACGTGCGGGGGATACCAATTGATCGACGCGTTATTTGCGATCATCTGATCCTTCACCGCCGTCGTCTTCACGAACCACGAGTCGAGAGCGTAGTACAGGAGCGGCGTGTCGCAGCGCCAGCAGAACGGGTAATCATGCTTGTAGAGAGCAAAGCGGTACAGGACCCCACGCTCCTTCAGGTCGTCGACGATCTTCTTGTCGGCATCCTTGACGAACATCCCCTCGCACATCGGGAACGCTTCGGTGAACCGCCCTGCCAGGTCGACCGGCTGGAAGAACGGGAGATCCCTCTCCAGGCCAAGCTGGTAATCGTCCTCGCCGAACGCCGGCGCGGTATGGACGATCCCCGTTCCATCCTCCATGTTGACGAAGGATGCGGCGTGCACACGGTACGCGCGCGCATCGTCGATCAGGCGGTACGGCGGCTCGTAGGCTAGCTCGACGAGATCCGCTCCGGGAAACTCGCGCACGACGCGGTAGTCCCCGTCAAGGGCGTGTTCCAGCAGCTCCTTGGCCAGGACGATCCGCTCGCCATTCTGCTCAACCTCGACGTAGATCGCATTCTCAGCTACAGCGAGGCCGACGTTCGCCGGGAGGGTCCACGGGGTCGTCGTCCAAGCGAGGAGTGAGGTCTTTCCGGAAAACTCTGCGTCGTATCGAGCCTCACTATCCGAGACGATCGGCATCCGCACTGAGATGGATGGGTCCTTCACCTCGCGGTATCCCTGTGCCACCTCGTGTGAAGAGAGGCCGGTTCCGCAGCGCGGACAGTAGGGGAGGATCTTGTGCCCCTTGTAGAGGCGTCCGTCGTTGTACATCTTGGAAAGCTCCCACCACACGCTCTCGATGTAGTCATCGGTGTAGGTGACGTACGCGTTCTCCAGATCGATCCAGAACCCCATCCGGTCGATCATCCGCTCCCACTCGCCCTTATACTTCCAGACCGATTCCTTACAGCGTTTCACGAACTTCTCTACGCCGTACGCCTCGATCTCCGTCTTGCTGTTGACCCCGATCGCCTTCTCCACCTCGAGCTCCACCGGGAGACCGTGCGTGTCCCAACCACCCTTACGCGGGACGTAGAACCCCTGCATCGTCTTGTAGCGGGGAAAGAGGTCCTTGTACACGCGCGGCATCAGGTGACCGAAGTGCGGCTTACCGTTCGCCGTAGGGGGCCCTTCAAAGAAGACGTAGCGCGGACCGTCTACGGTTGCGTCCAGTGACTTCTGGAACGTAGCATTCTCCTTCCAGAACGCCAGGACCTCCTGTTCTCGATCGGCAGGACCCTTGATCAACTTCTCGTACTGCGACATCACTTTCTCCTTCACACAGACGCTCTCACGCTAAGTACAAAACCAGGTAGGAATCGACAACACGGAATACCAAGGTGCGCCCCGCTAACGGGGCACGCTAATATAGATCAGAAGTGGCAAGAAAACCAAGCTCATCGTCGGCATAGCAGATCATGCTCATGTTAGCGTCGCAAACACTGGAAATCAAGCTAGTTATCGCAACAACCCTGGTTCCCAGCCTTCTTGATTCGCGTGTACCAGCGGATGGCGAACGAAGCTGGGATTGTCCGCATCTTGGCGTTGCGCGCTACACCTCGGTGCAAGCTTATGAGATGTAGCGCCAAAGGGAACACCACACAAGTGAAGATCCGAACTATGAGATAGAACTGCACCCATATCTTCATACTCCTCGCCGATGAGTACAGCAACTCCTCATACATCCAATCCAGCTCCGTGCTTGCGCAGCCATTCCTTGCGCTCACGGTACGTAGGTAGCACTTTGTCAACTTCGTTCCAGAAGGCGTCAGTGTGGTCACGTTGATGTAAATGGCAGAGCTCGTGAACTACGATGTAGTCGATGATAGTCTGGGGTGCCAGCATACACTTCCAATGAAATGCTAAATCACCTGTAGGAGAACAGGAAGCCCATCGGTACCCCAGATCTCTCACATCAACGGAGCACGGCAAGACACCAACCTTGGGTGCGTAGTACTCGACGCGCTGCTTGATCCGCTCACGTCCTCTGTCCGTATAGTAGGTCCGAAACGCGGCCCGTGCAGCCTCTACAGCTCCAGTCTCAATGATCTCTCGGCGGAGACAGAAGCGTCCATTCTTCAGCAAGAGGGGCTCTTCCTGATCGAACACGAGTAGCAGCCGGTACGACCGCCCGAGGTAGAGGAAGCCTTCACCATTCCGATATTCACGAAAGACTCGCGAGGCATTTAAGTCCCGCCAGGCCGCCAGCGTCTTGTAGATCCAGTACCGCTTCGACTCGATGATGTCCTGAATCCTCCGATCGGAGAGCGTCTCCGGAGCACGTACAAGCACGCTCCCATCGCGCTCAACAATGATGTCGGCTGTCCTGCGGTGGCTTCGAATCACTTTGTAGTCGATGGTTTGCTCCTGTTGTGTGTTCATCTGATCAGCTCTCCGTGCCGCTTTTCCGCGAGTTTCATAATCTCGACAGCGATCCGCTCATGCATCTTGTTCAGCTCAGGAATATCTGCGAGTAAGATCTCCGTATCGACTCTTCCACGCAGCTTCTTCACCTCGATCAGCTTCCTCCAAAAGTCTAGTACATTGATGGTCTCTCGAAGCAATTGCACGATCCTTCGCATGAGATCCTTAAGCAACTCTGCAGTAGAGTCCGCTGCGCCTTCGTCTCCAAAGGCAAGTTGCGAAACATAGTCGTAGAATGTTGACGCCTCGACCGACAGACCTTCGATCGATTCTTTTCTTCCTTCGATGGCCTCCTGCCGAAGTTTCTCGTACTCGACAGCAAGCAATGTCCAATTATCCTGATGCTGTTTGATCAGACGCTCCAGCTTCTCGCTTAGGTGTTTGTAGAAGGCGGGATCCTCGTCGAAATGAAGCGTGCAGTGCTTACGAATGGCGTGTTCCATTTCGCTTGCTTTGGCTTCCGGATCTCCCTGGGAATGCTTATACACATGCTCAATGAAATCATCCGCCAGCAGCTCGATGGGAGGGATCTTCGGATTGATTCCCAAATCAATGAGGTGTTCGTTGATCAGCGCCTTTACCTTGGCACTTGCATCGGCGATGTTCAGTGATTCATCTTTGTAGCGCTCCTTTACCATGCGAAGAATATATCCGAACCGCCTCGCAGGCCCACGATACGCGTGTCCTGATTGATTTGGCAACACCAAGTTCAAGCTCTGCAGAAACTTTTTTAGATAGACCTCGAAGTCGGCCCTTCGACGAATGTCCTTCATTGCACGAAGAGCCTGATGCAGTACTTGCACCTCGGCGTCGGGGCCTTCGAGAGTACCGGTAGCAAAGTCCTCAATCCCGGGCACGCCGCATGCTCTAAAGTGTTGGATCAAGCGCTGGTAGCGTTGCTCCAAGATCGGTAGCTCCGTTGAGATGTCCTTCAGTCCCTGCTCAATGTCTTGCACATCCTCATTGGAATAGATGCACAGCGCGTGCGTCAGATGGTTGGCCAGCCCGATGTAGTCCACGATGAATCCCCGGCGTTTGTTGGGGTAGACGCGATTCACGCGGGCGATCGCCTGGAGCAGGTTGTGCTCGCGCAGACGTTTATCGATGTACATCACCTGCTCTACCGGCGCATCGAACCCCGTCAGCAGCATGTCGCAGACCACGAGGAAGGCGACGCCCGTCAGCACCTCCTCTGAATCATCGAAATCAAAGGGCTTGCAGAAGTTGGCGACCGCATTCCATACTCGCGCTTCCTTACGGGCCGCGGTGATCGCAGCCGGCTCATTTGTCGAATCTGCTGAGACGACAACGACGGCCTTGAGAAACTCGATCTTGCGGATCAGCTCGGCATCGGGCTTCTCCTTCAAGCGCTCACGGTCCGCTCTCTCGACCAAAGCTTCTCGAATCGCCTTCTGGTAGCGGACAGCAGCGAGCTTCGAGTGACAGACGACCTGAGCCTTGAAGCCATCCGGAAGGATGTTGTCGATGTAATGGTTAACCAGGTTGCGGGCAATCGCGCCAATGCGCTTCTCTGCCTCAAGAATGTCTCCCGTAGCGCCATACTTCTTCTTGATCGCCAGGATCTCTTCTTCGGAGCGATCTTTGAACAGGTCTTCAAATTTCAGATCGAACCCGTGTTTGTCCTTGAGCGCAGTGTCGGCGGTACGCCCCTCGTAGAGAATCTGAAGCGTCGTTCCGTCATTCACTGCGTCCATCAGCTTGTAGGTATCGATGTACTCGCCGAACCGTTTCACCGTTCGCCTGTTGCCATGCTTCTCGGTGATCAGCGGAGTGCCCGTGAACGCCACACGCGCTGCATTCGGGAACGCCTCGAAGAGGTTGTCTCCCAAGTCGGAGCTCTGCGTCCGATGGGCTTCATCGATCATCAAGAGAATGCGATCGGAGGAATTCACCACACCGAAGGTGTCCGCGGACGGGGGATGTCCGTAGGTGACGAGGACGTCTGCGATCGCCTGCGGCATTCTCTCCTCGCGCTCCGTGAACTTGTGCACTATCACCATGTTGATGTCGGAGGCGTTGGTTGCCAGATGCTCGCGCAGCTCCTTGGTGCTCTCGATCACGCGGACCTTCCCACCGATCAGCTTCGCTGTGCGGGACAACTGCTCCTCGAGGTCGATGCGATCGTTGACGAGCACGATCTTGAAATCCTCGAGATCACTGGCAGTCCGCAGCATTCTCGCAACAAACACCATGGTCAGCGACTTGCCGGAGCCTTGCGTGTGCCAAACAACGCCTGACCGCTCTTCTGGGGTCTTCCCGTTTCGCAGCCGCTGGACAATGCGCCGCGCAGCTCGGTACTGCTGATACCGTGAGATGACTTTGATCCGTGTACCAGAATCGGTGTCCATGAACACGGTGCACGTGCGAAGGATGTCAAGCAGTGTTTCCAGAGCGAGCATTCCCTGGATGAGGATTTCCTGTTCACGTTCCACACCGAGCGGCGGCTCGTACTCCCGGCGAGCTTCAGAACCAATGTCCTTCCATGCATAGAAGTGCTCAGAGCCTGACGTGACAGTGCCAAATTCCGCCTTCTCGCCGCAGGTTCGTACCAGAAGCAGATTGGAGTGGAACAGCCGTGGCTCCCCCTCGCGCAGTCCGGCTTGCGCCGTTTCGGGGCGGCCGTTGCGATAGCGGAGGAGCTGGACGAACGCCGCGTACATCGGGTTAGCCGTGTTCGGATCGCCGATCTTCGCCTCCACGACGACGAGCGGGATGCCGTTTACGAACATCACGATGTCGGGAATGATGAACTGCTTCACGCACCCGGGGGTATCGATCCGGAATTGGTTGATCGCATGGAACTGGTTTCGTTCGGGATGGTCGAAATCGATCAGCTTTACGACCGGGTCTTCTTCGCCGGTGATCTCGTTCACGTCGACCTGCGCCTTGAACAGCAACGCTTGGACCGCTTCGTTTGCTTCCAGTAGACCAAGATTAGGCTGGCGCAGAATCTGATCCCGCAGGTCATCGAGTTGGCGGTCCGTCAGCCATGTGCCATCCTCGGTACGGTTAATCGCTCGCACGGCATCGCGGAACACATCGGGCAGCAGCCACTGCCGGAAGCTTGTGCGCAGGCTCACGGTGGGATCCATCGGGATCATCCCGTAGCCCTGATCGATCACCGTCCAATCGAGGGCAGCGAGTTGATCCAGAAAGGGCTTTTCGACGTGGAGGTATTCACTCATTGGGTGGCTCCTCCTTTTCCCCGCCATTGCATTGGCGGAGCAGGTCTTCGAGGTTGATGGTCAGGTTGGAGGCCATGTGGTATTTCTTATGCTGCAAGCTATTTTTATACATATTTTATCTTCCACCCATGTTCTTGCAGTGCAGGTATTTCCTTATCTGTAAATGTATTTGCCTTCATCGCAAGACATAGCAGGTGCGTAGGACGAGTCATGGTGACATAATGTAACTTGAAGCGACATGTATCCCTGACACCAATGTTTGAACCATTACACCTCGTGCCCACCAACCATTCTTTGAGAGAGTCCAAATTATGATCGTGCCAGAACGTCTCGAGCACAAGAGTCGCCGTGTGAGTCTGGCCCTTGACGGAATGTATCGAGCCAAACTTGATATGCACCTTAGGGGCATCCTGCGGATAGTGATAGATATTGTCGCAATGCACTTTCTTGTGCCCGTCTACATCCAAACTATCTCTATAACGCCACTCCAGGAATGCGTCGGCATCTCCGTTTGTAATGGAGGCACCTGCAACTTTTTCGCCTATTTTCCTGACACGTTCATCCCAACGTGCATTCCATGTTCTCTTTGTGAGTGTTTTGCGCTTGATGATCATCTGGCTAATCAGTAGGTGATATAATTTGAATTCCTCATCCTCTTTCTCGAGCAGTTCCAGAACGTACCGGTGACTTCGCCTTCGTGTCCGAATAGCCCGTCCGTCCGCCGCCATTCCAGCCAAACGAAGGATGCCTTGCGCAATCTTCTCAACACCGGGATAGGTTTCGCCAATCGTTTCGGCCTGTTCTCGTCCGGCTCGCACGTACTGTACGAATGTTTGTGGTTGAGGGTTGGCTTTTGACAGTTCCGAATCATACTCAGGCCAATAGTGCCCAACATGCCGTGGCCGATGATCATCTCCGGTATCCTTGTGTACCTGCCCCACAGCCGTGAATACTCCATGCTTCAACTCTTCCTCAGAGAATGTCTCGATAAGTAAGTCAGCGTAGGCAGGAAGCACTTTATCAATCTTATCGCCTTGGAACAGGAAGATTGTATGCGGCCCCTCCGTGGTATGTGATTCAGGACATATCGGCCGCGGGCCATTTCCCGTGAGGCCGCCTTTGTGAGGATCAACACCCAGAGGTTCTGCCAGTTCGGCAATAGTCGATCCGAATCGATGGCTGCTTGGAATTGATTTCTTAATGTCGGGGTCTGGAAAGGCATCCGTGCTCGCACCTTTAGCGCCAACAAAATTAAATATAGCTTGATTTGAATCACCAAATCTTTGCCTGAGAATGCTAGATCCTCCATCAATGAAAACGCGGTGCAGAAGTTTTGATTGTTCCTCGCTATTGTCCTGAGCCTCGTCAATGAACAGCAAGGGAAAGCGTTCTCGAAGTATAGCAGACAATTCTGTATACTCGCTCAAGGCACAATGTCCGAACGCAAATGTATCCTCGTATGAAGCGTAGCCCTCCTGAAGAACGCTCTGTTTCCAGTCATCAATTGTTGTAAAGGTTTCGGACGCACTTTGACGTTTCAGTGGTAAGCGCACGTTTCCGCTTTCGAGAATGAGGTCTTGCTTTTCGCCGACATAATGGGCATGGCAGATTGCCGTTTTACGTATCTCAGCATCTGCAACCTTCCTATAAATATAGCTGGGAAGACTTCTTCCGTAGTTACTCGCTTTCCACAGCTTCGCACCCGCAATATCAGTATTAAACTGTACGCCGCAGTAACCATTCGACCGAAGCCACGGCAGAGCCAGAAAGCCATCCACAAACCCATGAATCGTGCCAATGTAGTGCGGATAGGACAGCAGCTGCCTCCCGACAGCCGTACAGCCCAACCGTTCTTCAATTTCGCGTCGAGCGGCGTTCGTGTGAGAGAGAACGCAAATACCCCGCGTGCGATATTTCCACTTGTTCGCGAGAATAGCCAGTTTGGCCACAAGGAGTGTTGTCTTGCCACTCCCCGGGCAAGCCGCCACGTCTATTGTTCCCATACACTTGAGAACACTAAGACGCGGATCACTTCCATCCTCTCCGTGAAAGGCAGTTTCGGGTAATCTCAGGAGACGTGCCGCCCAACGGATATCCTCATCCGTAATTTCAGGAGGGTTGAATGAGGCGATCTCACTCATCGGTGCCTTCTCCTTGCGTGGGATGCTCTACCTCGGCCAAAGAGCTACCCGTCACATATTCGATAGCTTGAATCAGATACACGGGAAGTCGGTTGCGCAATTGTTCGGACGTCAGTTTGCCGTCATCTAACTGTTTTTGAAGCCTCTCCGCGAGATACTGTGCTGCAATTGGTTTCGAGACTCTATCCTTGGCGAATTTAGCATATACATGGGAGGCAATGACCTCTTCAGCCATGCATCCATCCTTGGCCGTGGCACCCTTTTTCAGTTCAGCAAACTCGCCAAGGGCCGAAGATTCTACCTCTGACAGATCCTTCGCGCCTGCATTCAGCGCATCATCGTCTGCGGCAAGGCATGCAGCCACAAAAACGTCTTCTGCCAATCCGACAGAAAACGCACCCTCTTGGCTTTTTGGACCTAGCGCCAGATCGTATTCCAGGGTCCACTTATCAGAAACGAACGTTTTTACCTCTTGCCCGGAAGCTTTTGCCTCAATTCTGCTACGATGTTGTTCAAGACCAGTTGCATTCTCATCAAAGTCACGTTTTGCCCGCCATTTTCGTCTTGGGTTCGTCCATTTCTCGTCATCGTCACCAGACACCAATCCAAGAATGACAGGCGCACAGTCCGGCATGACATCCATGTCAGTAACACAGGCAACCGGAATGTCGAGCTCTCCGTCTGAATCCACATCCTTTCGCTGAAATATTCGTGCGTAGCGTCGAAGCCCAACACCGCCGACATTGATGACTGAAACGCCATGTCCGGTAAAGTCGCGTCCAATGAGACGGGCCAGCGTGGGCAAAAGAATGTTTTCCGCAGCGCCCTCGACTACCATGACACCACGTGCGAAGAACAGGTTGGCCTTGGTTACATCCAGAAAGCGCTGTAGGAAACGGTAATCGGATAGCTCCAATGCCGTTTGGCCGCTTGCCATCGAAAATGCGCGTTTGCTGTGGATCATCACGATGTTGTTCAGGTCGATAGCTGAAGCGAGGTTGGGGCTGTGCGTAGTAATGATGACCTGAACACTTTTACTTCTGACCTGTTCCTGCAAGAACTTCATCGCTCGAAGCTGTCGTTGAGCGTGAAGATGTGCCTCCGGCTCCTCAATCAAGAGAAGCTGGTTTCCTTCCTCCTCGGCCAAGAGGAGCAGTTCGCAAGCCATGAACAGAAGGTTGTTAGAACCCAAACCCGGCTTTCCATCACCGCTAAGTGCAAGATCCAGTTTCTCAAGCATTTGCCGGATGCGAATATCATCTGGAGCATCCGCGCCGCTTATCTTGATGATACTGGCAATTGGATCAGCACTCAGCGCGAGTTCCTTGAGCTGAGTATTTACTTGCTCGCGTGCCTTCTTGACGGCCTTCTGTTCCCGCAGCAACTCATCAATCAATTTCGCGATGCCGAGAATGCTGAGATTATGATCGGAAACGTCCAGAGGAGTCGTTATGTCGTGTTCTTCGCCATCTTTGACCATTTTTGAAGATTGCAGCACCTGGGCAAGTCTGGACCCGCGGCCGGATGAGAGCGCTCGCTCTGCATCACGCAAAGGGCGCAAATATGTGGCGCGCAGGAGATCGCGGGCATTTGTGTCAAACTGGGGGCCGTCACCTTTTTCCCCGGAATGGACTTCCGTTCGCCGATATGATCTTCCTCGACGAATCTCACCAGTGTCTTTTGCCGTCCAATTGACGTAGAGTAAGGGTTCGTTATTGGACTCTGTATCATATGTAAGGTATTCGACAAAAGTTCTCTTGTCGCGAGGGGAAAGCTTGTCAAACTTGCAGACAATCCTGATTTCGCGGGAAGTGGCATCAGCATGGAAGTCGCTATCCTCAAGCCGATTCCATTCCTGGTCACTTGTTCCGAGAGCGAAGCGCAATGCATCAATTACGGCAGTCTTACCCGAATCGTTCTCGCCGACCAATGCGGTCAAGCCCGGTTCCAGCTCTATCTTGAATCTCCTACTTCCCTCACCAAAACATCGGAAGTTTTCTATAGTAAGCTGAGATAAATACATCATCTACTCCATTAAACTAATCTTAACCTGTACACGTCCAGTCAGGAGGTCTTGCATGAGGCCGCGCTTGAAGTTGCTGAGTTTCTCCGCTGTCTCTTCGTCCTCCCACATCTGGGCATCTATGGCCTCATATCTCTCTGCAATGCGTACCTGCTCCTGTCGACTTGGGTACGGAATGAGGAGAGGCCGCAGGTCTTCTAGGTTGATGTTCTTTTGTGCGGTCTGTGGTGCGCGATTCTCAAACCAGCGCTTGCGCCGTCGGATACATAGTTCCAAGTACCGAGCCACCTGGCCCGCACTGGGGACCACGCCGACCAAGCTGTCAGGGGCACACATTGGTATGCCCAGAATGCAGGTGTCTGCGATGTTTGCAGCGATTGTGACCATGATTGTTCCGGCTGAAAAGAGACGGCTGACACCGAGGCCTAGCTCGTTTAGCGTCTGACTGTACGTCGTGAGCACTCGGCCGGAGGCAATCGCCACGTCACCCGTCTGTATAAACGGATAACGGCCGTTGTAGTAACGGGGGTCATTGCGCGGACGTATGGTGAACTTCCCACGATTCACGTCGGCGATTTCGTTGAGTGGGCGCACTTTCCACTCCTTAGGAAGCCACCCAAGCGGCGATTCTTTGTAGAGCTCCGGAGCCTCTTCGCGCGGCGGGCGCAACTTGCCATTAGGCAGCACGCCGTGGGTAAAGAGGTCGTGCATCAGGCCGGCCTTGATCTTCTGTGTCTTGGCGATGAGCGCTTCGGTCTGTTCGATGGCCTCGTCGACCGTGGAGAGGATCTCGGCGATGCGGCGTTGTTTTGACAACGGCGCAAGCCGAATCGGTGTCCGTGCGATGGACTTGTACGACAGACCGTACCTCGTGGAACCGTTGGCAAGCCGTCCGTAGTATCGTGCAGTCTCCGGGTAGGCGATCTGCTTTGCTAGGTATATCGGATCGACCATGTCACGCTTCGGTTTGATCAGCGCAACGTGGTAGCCACAGACGAGGTTCGGGATATCGTGGATAACGACCGCGGAAATACCGATATCGTCCGGTGTCTCCGAGTCCTTGGTAATCATGACGTCGCCGCGCTCGATTCCAAAACGCTGAATCTCGGCGGATGTCGCCGTCGCCTCCATGAACTCGATGTCATCTGTGATGTACTCGCGCGAGTACACGTCCATGTAATTGCAAAGTCGGACTGGCTCTTCGCCCAAGATTGACTTCTTGTCGACATTGCTGGATCGAATCTCCGCGATGCTCTCGAGCGGTTCGGTGCGCCAATCACTCATATTCCAGCTCCAGCAGAAAGGCCTCGAGCTTGTCGATGATCGCGGTCTCCAGCTCACGCTCGGAGTAGTTAGTCTCTTCCCGCAGGCCCAGGAATTCAAGGACGTAAGTATCTTTCAGAACCTGCTCGGGCTGGGTGACGATCTGGCCCTCTTGCGAAAGCTCGCGAATGCCCTCCTTGTCCCGACTCAGCGCCAGGCGTTCGTAGAGGCTACTGTCGAACTGTCGCTTGAGTTCCCGCAATGACCATCCCTGGGTCGTTGCCTCGATCTCGTAGAATGAACGCTCATCGGAGTCCTCGATCCCCATGAGGAGCAGGTAGTGGGACCAACTGAGGGTCCACGCCTCAGATTTGGCAGACACTGTCTGCCAAATCTCTGTCTGGGTCGACGGTGCGAGGGAAGCCTGGTTCGACGTGTCTGCCGACAATTTGGCAGACGCTGTCTGCGAAATCTGTGGCCGGTCTCGGTAGACCAAGTAAAACTGGCGCATATTCGAAAGGTTACGGCGGGAGAACCCCCGACCGAATTCTTGCGTCAATGCCGCGGATAACTCCTCGAGCAGAGCCTTGCCGTACTCAGCGCGCTCGGTACCATGCTGTTCCTGTTCGACGATGAGCCTCCCGATCTCGAAGTTGGTGATGACCTGCAGCGTGTTCACGGTGCGCGCCGCTGCGTTGCGCGCGTGGGTGATCAGCTCGCTAATTTGAGGGAGTAGCTTGTCCAGCATTTCTATTGACTTACTCATGCCATGGCTTCCCGGAAAAAAGTTCGAAGTTCGAAGTTTGAGACCAGCCGACTGCGGCAGCGAAGAAGTTTAAAGTGTGAAGTGTGAAAATCGTCTGTCTGGTTCGGCTTTCCTTTGCTGAGCACTCTGCCAAGATTCTTCGACGAATACCGCTGCAATTGGCCGGTAGAACGACGCGTACATATCGCCCTTCAAACTTCATAATATCACCTTCCAGTGGCCGCCTTTGGCCGGGCCTATGCGCTTAAGAACTCCATCTGCCTTGAGTCTTTTGATTTGCCACTCCACCCCTTTGACCGAGAGACCCAGGCGGTTGGCCATCTCTTTGGTGGAGATAGCCGGATCCTCGGCAACCAACCTCAGGATTTTCTCCCTAGTTTTCTCCCTAGTTTTCTCCCTAGTTTTCTCCTCGCTTTCTCCCAGGTAGTCCTGGCCAAATAAAAACACAGTCCAAAGCCCCGTCTCTTCGCATTTGAACTCGGGTGCTGGCACTTTTTCAAGAGAACAAGCTTCGAAAATGCGTTCGATGCCACGGCCCCATGCCTCGATCTTTCCAGCTCTGAAAAAGGCGTTGGCCACGTCCGGGTTAAAAGGGATGGACGAATGTTTACCCAACAGGTTTTCAACGCTCCAGTTTTGCGGGAGCTGCCCCGGGTTCCAGATCATCAGCTTGTCGCGATAGACGCTGATCTGAAGCGGAACTCCGCTTGAATAATCTTTGTGTATTACGGCGTTGAGCAACGCCTCGCGCAGAGCAGCCTCCGGCACAGGATAGGTTTCAATTCGCTGGAGCCCCTCATAGGAGATCAACGCCTTCATGTACTTAGCGTGCAAGATCTCCATGGTCTGATCAACCTGAGTGAAGAGATCGCCAAAAACCTCGTCCTGGTAACGAAGATCGGTGTTGCTTTCGAAAAAGCCGATCTTTATCTGCGCGCCGGTGAAAAAACGCTCGGGTTCCGGGTGGAAGAGGAATAAGATCGGAAGAGCGTCGTGTAGGGAAAGAGTGTAGATCTCGGTGGTCGCCGTATCATTAAAAAAAAAAAGCAGAAAAAAAAAACAATAAAACAATAAAAGAAAAAAACTATCGACATATCACTCCTAACACAACCTGAGCACATTA
>CAJVYM010000016.1 GCA_913009415.1 uncultured bacterium | reverse complement strand
TGGAGCGAGTACGGGAGGCAGTAACCAATGCCTTCGCGTTATCAACCCGAGGTAGGAGCCGGATGAGCGTAATTCCTCACGTCCGGATCTGTGCGGGGGGCACCCGGCGACGGGTGTCCCTACCGCGTCGATGAGACAGAACTTTCCAGGTTAATGCTGCAAGCTGGATACTGTCTTGACATCTTGAGAGAGTGGCCGCTATTCTAGGGCTCTCCTGTGGATCCCCCTACTTGCTTAGGGGGAGGAAAGCGGAGATTTGCCGAAGCTAAATCAGTTTGTTGTTTGTACTAGCTAGATGAGTCTTCTCAAGGATCGCTAACTTCCATGTTGGAGACAAGCCCCGATGTTACGAAAAAAGTGTAGCGTTGCACCTTGCCGCGGGGGGCTTACTGTCGTAGCCCTGTTAGATTCTTGATGAGAGCACATTTTGGTTGCGCCTCTTGCTTTTCGTGGTAGGATCTCTGTCCATGGATCGATTGAGCAGTTGGCTTTGGCGATATCGCAAACGAGTGCTATTTGGATTTCTCTCTCTTTTGGTGGTTGATGGAGCGGGGCTGATCGTGCCGCTTGTGATCAGGGGAGCGATCAACCGCCTGGCCGGCGGCGAGGGCGGCGTCCTTGCAAGCGGGCTGTACATCGTTGCCTTGGCGGCAATTGCGCTGTTGTTTCGCTTTCTTTGGCGCTACTTTCTCATCGGAAGCGCGCGCCTGATCGAGCGCGATCTGCGCAGCAAGCTCTACCAGCACTTGCTGCGCCTCTCAGCATCGTTCTACAACGATCATAAGACCGGCGACCTGATGGCGCATGCGACAAACGATATCGATGCCGTCAGCCGCGCCTGCGGATTTGGCGTCCTCACGATTGCCGATCCGATATTCATGATCCCGGTGGCGGTGGGGATCATGCTCTCCATCGATCCGCGATTGACTCTGTATGCCATCATCCCGCTTCCGATCCTAACCGTGTTCATGCTCGGATTTGGCAAGGTAATTCAGCACCGCTTCGAGGTGGTGCAGGAGGCGTTCTCCGGCCTGATGGAGAAGGTGCGGGAGAACGTTGCCGGCATCAGCGTGGTGAAGTCGTTCGTACAGGAAGAGGGGACCGAGCGCGATTTTGCCATTACCAACAGTGTGTTCATCGACAAGAACATGGCGCTGGTCCGCGTGTGGGGGGTTTTCCAGCCGCTGATCCAGCTGCTTGGTGGGGCAACGGTGGCGATAGTCCTGTGGGCCGGAGGAATCAGCGTAATCAGTGGATCGATCTCGCTAGGAGACTTCGTCGCGTTTAGTCAGTACCTGATGATGCTCACTTGGCCGATGATCTCGCTTGGCTGGGCGGTGAACATCATTCAGCGCGGACGGGCATCGCTTGGGCGCATCAACCGCCTCCTTGCCGCCACACCGGAGATCGTCGATCCACCGCACCCGCGCGCTCCTCACGGGGCGAGGATAGAGATCGTGAATCTCACCTTCTCCTATCCATCACGCGGTGGAAATGCGCCTGCGCTCTCGAATATAGATCTTTCTATCGAGGAGGGAACAACACTGGGCCTAGTCGGGTTGACCGGGGCAGGGAAGAGCACCCTCGCTCATGTGATCCCGCGCGTCTTCGACCCTCCCCCGGGGAGCGTGCGCATTGGAGGGGAAGACGTGCGCGATCTCGACTTCGCCAAACTGCGCGAGATGATCGGATTCGTCCCTCAGGATCCGTTCCTCTTCTCTGCTTCCATTGCTGAGAACATCGCCTTCGGTAAGCCGGGTGCGAGTACAGAGCAGGTGGAACAGGCTGCGCAACTGGCTGGGATTCACGATGAAATAATCGCCTTCCCCGATGGGTATGAGACGCGCGTTGGAGAGCGAGGTATCGCACTCTCCGGTGGCCAGAAACAGCGAGTGGCGATCGCTCGAGCGCTCCTCCTCGCTCCTCGAATTCTCATCTTCGATGATCCCCTCTCCGCTGTAGATGCCGAACGTGAGGCGTTCATCCTGCGCAACCTGCGCGAGTTCTTCCGTGGAAAAACATCTATCGTCATCGCTCACCGGTTGTCGGCTGTGATGCAAGCAGATCGAATCGTCGTACTGGACAAGGGGCGAATCGTTGAACGCGGAACGCACGCAGATCTCCTCACCCAGGATGGAATCTATCGCCGGATCTGGGATCTGCAGCAGGCGGAGAAGGAGGTGAACGGTGAGCCAGCATAGCGCACACGACGATGAGATAATGGGTAAGGCGTTCGACCTGCGCTTAATGCGCCGGCTCATCCACTTCCTCAAACCCTATTGGAAGATATTCTCGGTCTGTGTCCTGTTGATTCTCGTCCTGACCGGGATTCAAACTGTGCTTCCATACATTACCAAGATCGCGATAGACGATTTCCTCACTCTCCCGTGGGCAGTCGTCACCCTGGATCACTCCCCATCCGCCGGCGAGCCGATCCCATTGGGCGATGGTCGCTACCTGGTGCGGATAGGTGATATCTCACCCGATACGCGCATGAAGTGGGAGTCCGCTGGCGCTCTCTCCGCGAAGCGGTACATATTTGTTACACAGGGGAGCCCGCAGGAAACTGTCGTCGACCGCAACCAACAGGTGTTCACCGCCGTTCCCGGAGGGTTCTTCGCCTCTGAGGATGCGTTGCGTGCCCTTCCCGCCACGGACACGATCACCCTGCGTCAGGGAGCGGTCACCGGTGTCATCAGACTGGCGATCCTCTTTGCGATCGCCCTTGTCGTTCGCTTCCTGTTCGGGGTTGCGCAGGTGTACCTGCTGCAGTTGACCGGGCAGAAGGTGATGTACGACATGCGGCGCCAGATCTTCGCCCACATCCTTCGCCTTCCGCTCTCGTATTTCGATCGCACGCCGGTAGGGCGGCTCGTCACGCGTGTGACAAACGACGTTGCCGCGATTAACGAGATGTTCACCTCCATGCTCGTCAACCTATTCCGGGATGCGTTCCTGATCGTTGCCGTGATGGGAATCATGTTCCAGATGGACTGGCGGGTTGCCCTAGTGATCCTCGCCCTCTTTCCGTTCATCGTCCTCGCGGCGTTCGAATTTCGTCGGCGGGTGCGCTCGGCCTATCGCGAGGTGCGTCGCCAGATCGCGCGGCTTAACGCCAATCTACAAGAGTCGATCTCGGGGATGCGCATCATCCAGCTATTCGTGCAGGAGATCAAGGCGAACAAACGCTTCGGTAAGATCAATGTCGACAAGTACCGCGCCAGCATGCGTCAGCTCATCACTTTCGCCGTCTTCCGTCCGCTGATGAGCTTCCTCAGTTCGTTTGCCGTTGCTCTTGTCATCTGGTACGGTGGGCGAAACGTCCTGCAGGGGAGCCTCTCTCTCGGCGCGCTCACCGCGTTCATCCAGTACGTGCGCATGCTCTTCCAGCCGATCCTCGAGCTCTCGCAGGGGTACAACGTCCTGCAGGGAGCGATGGCCGCCTCGGAGCGGATCTTCATCCTCCTCGACGAGCCGGAGGAGGATCGCGGAGGAACAGGGAAGATCGAGAACCTGCACGGGAAGATCGAGTTTCGCCACGTGTGGTTTGCCTATAAGGGCGAGGATTGGGTCTTAAAGGACGTGTCGTTCGCAGCTACACCTGGATCGAGGGTGGCGATTGTCGGCCCAACCGGCTCTGGGAAGACGACGATCATCCGGCTGTTGCTTCGTATGTATCAGATCCAGAAGGGAGAGATCCTGCTCGATGGCGTGCCTATCGAGCAGCTTGATCTCGGGTTCCTCCGTTCTCGCATGGCGGTCGTGTTGCAGGACGTATTCCTCTTCTCCGGCGACATCATGGGCAATATTCGCCTATGGTCGCAGATCTCTGAAGAAGAAGCGGTGGAAGCGGCTCGCTTTGCCAATGCCGGCTTTGTTGAAAGTCTGCCCGAGGGGTACAAAACCGAGGTCAAGGAGCGTGGAGTGACTCTCTCCGTCGGCGAGCGTCAGCTACTTTCCTTTGCCCGTGCGGTGGCGTTCAAACCGCAGATCCTCGTCCTCGACGAGGCGACGGCGAGCATCGATTCGCAGACAGAGGACGTGATCCAACGATCACTCGAGAAGATCATGGAGAATCGCACATCGATCGTCATCGCCCACCGCCTCTCCACGATACGCAATTCCGATAAGATCATCGTCCTGCACAACGGCAAAGTCGTAGAAGAAGGGACGCACGCGGAGCTCATCGCGATGCATGGGCTCTATGCCGCGCTGCACGCGATGCAGTTTGCCGAGGCCGGAGCTGATTAAAGGGGATAATCCTCTCTTCTCATGATAGATGCGCAGTGTCGTTCCAGAACTCGACGATCCACTGACCATCCGAGAAAGCAAGAGAGCTGATGCTCGTGTTATCGCATCGCAAGCGGAAGATCCCGTCATATGGGAACCTGAGGATGTGCCACAGGAGCACGCGCAGAATTCCCCCGTGGGTGATGGCAACGACCGTCTCACCGGAGTGGTTCTCTCGCATGTTATCGAGGAAGGAGGCCATTCGCTCCTCGATCTGAAGGCCGCTTTCTCCCCCGCCGGGGAAGACATATTCCGCTCCCATCCGTGTAATCTCGGCGAAAACCTGTGCATGCTTCACCCGAGCATTGACTTCTAACTCGCCCTGGAGCAGCCCCGCGTGCCGCTCGCGCAGCCTCTTATCGTACATTACAGGAAGGTGGCATACCTGAGAAATGATCTTTGAAGTCCTCGCTGCACGCCCGAGATCGCTGCTGTAGATGGCATCGACTCGGTACTTCGATAGGCGCTTGGCGAGTGCCTCTGCTTGCGCAATTCCGATTGGAGTCAGCGGGCTATCGCTCTGTCCCATGTAGCGACGCTCGACGTTTGAACGCGTCTGTCCGTGTCTGACGAAGAGCAGATGCAGTTCGCTGTTTCTGTTATCTTGAGATGCCATTGGTAGTGGATTGTCTCTTCTTCGGTCCGTATTCGCAACCGGGTACTCGTGGATTGCCTGCTATATCGTATCGAGCCACTGCATCAGATCTCAACCTTATTGCCGGATTCACTGTTCAAATCTAAATCAGGATCATATTTAATTAGTTAGAATTGTACTTCCCAGTTCGCGGATTGTACGAGGTGTCGATTTCCAGCCCCGCTACATCGATGCGTTCCGTCCCCGGGACGACCGGCGGATAGCGGACGAAAACGACCTGGTTCGGTGTTCCATCCGACACGGAAACCCGGGAGCGCCAATCGACCTGGCGCACGACCGGGTCGTGCGTCCAACTGAACTCCCACTTTCCGTAAAGCTCGTTTCCCACTTCCCAGTAGTGCATGCCGTACAGATGCGGCGCGATGCCGCGGGCGCGCTGGTTCGCGTCGCGCAAGCGCGCCCAGTATCCGACCGTCTTCCAATCCCGACCCAGCCGATCGACCCCAATTGGCCGAGCGTCGTTTGGATCGCCATTGGCGTATGCCACCCATGCCGCTGCCTCCTGCGCCGTGCCGAGGCCGAAGTTCACCATCACCGTGGTGCGGACGCCAATCGCCGCGCACAACGCCATGTGTTCGTCGAACCCGTATTCGTTGCTCGTCGGCATGCCGTTTCCGGAAATCCAGATCGGCCGCGCGTTGACCGGCCCGATCCCGTTCGTCCACAGGTAGGTGGAGCTTACCGTTCCCCCGGGAAACCGCAGAAAGGTGATCCCGGTTGCCCGTGCCCCGTTTACCACAGCCACAACCGGGGCGTCGGTTGTGCAGTTCCACGCGTACGATCCGCAATCGGGATAGCGCTGGTTCACGCCGCGGAGGTCCGGGCTGATCTGACCAAGAGGATGATCGACGTGCACGGTGAGCACCGGTTCGGCAGCGGCTTGAGCCGAGTTCCATCCGGCCGCCCCGTCAACGACCGTAATCAGCAATACGGCTAGCAGCGCCGCTCGATATCTGTTCACTTTTTCCCTCCCGGTGTGCCCGTCGCAGGATAAATCACGTGCGCGCTGCGCGCAAACGCCGATGTGGCTCTATTTGCGCGTCATTGCTCCGCCTACTTTCCGGGGTTGATGATCGCGGTGATGATGCGGTAGGCAGGGGATTCGGGTTGGCGGAGGCCGGTACTCATAAAAAAGTTCCCCGCTGTGTCGTTCGGCCACAAATCCCCGAAGGGAATAGTCCAGGCATTAAGATTATTGGTTCCTTGTCGTTTGGAGGGAGTAAGCCTTCTAATCTCAAATGGGGATGAAGTGTAGGTTGATCTTGCTGAAGTTCAGTTTACCTGTAAGAAGGTAGACAATGATCGTGAAGTTCTTGACACTACGGTACCCCCTGGCTTTTGCTTTGGCTGCCTGAATCAATGAGTTCAATCCCTCCAACAGTCCGTTGTTGACTTGAGACCGCTTCCAGTTGATTACTCCCTCCCAATGCCTCTTGCTCGTATGGACAGCTTTTCGCATTGGCTCCAACCGGGAATGCGTCGCTCACCAATACCATTTCTTGAGTAGGGCAACAAAGTCAAACAGTGAACTGGCGTTGTAGATCTCCTGAAAATTCTCCCTGATGTGAAGAGCACGGATCGTCTTGAGATTCAGCTTGGGCACTTCAAGGGAGGCCAGTGTCTGCTCTTGCTTCTTGCTGAGATTACTACGGTTCTTCAGTACCAGATACTTCTCTCCCTTGAGCAGCGGGTTCTCCTTCGCTTCTTCCTTCCGCACCTTGTCGACAGCATCATTGTTCACTTTCAAGATGTGAAACTTGTCAAACGTAATCTCCGCTTGCGGTAGGTTCTCTCTCACCCCCTTTATGAATGCCGGTGACATATCACAGCTGACCTGACTCACCTGTGTCGGATCAATATCACGCCGAGCTAACTCAGTGGCGAATTCTTCCACTGTCTCGCTTCCTTTACCTACAGCAACATGGAGTGTTCGCTTCTCTGCCATGTCCACAAACAGGGTCATATACTCGTGTCCTTTGGCTCGGCTGGTCTCGTCCATTCCTACAGTGGTCACCTCAGACCAGTCAGTCTCTTCCCGCCCTCGCTCGGTGTACCCATCTACCAGCCTCCATAGCTTGCTATCCGTCTCCCCGACTATTCTCCCTACGTTGTGCATCGGCATATGTGTGCACAGTTGCAGAATGTGCGCTTCAAACAGAAGCGTGAACCCGCTGTTCAGTCCAGCCCAAGGAGGGGTGATCAGCCGCACCTTCCCAGTATCGGTCTTCACCCTCGGGGTGCGGCAGTGCAGGTTGCATTCATGTTCGAAGAAGTAGGTGCCGCCATGTCTTGTTGACGGTGTCGTAGGCCTTGAATTCACCCTTCCTCCCCGATCCCTCGTCCTCGTAGACAAAGCTCGCCCCCCGGCGAAAGTCAATGAAAATGTCCAGCTGCTTTCGCCCTTCGTCAAAGCCAATCTCCTTGATGAACCACGGGTATTCAATCGCTAGCGCTTTCTCAAACAGGGTCTTTATCTCCATCGATCCACTCCTCTCATGCTGATGTTCTAGCATAAGATTATCTCCTCTCACCCCCTGCTTACCCACTCTAAACGCCAAAGAAACAGGGATAATAGCAAGTAACTCCTAACCCATCTCTTCATGATACAGTCATTTACATCGTGCGTATTGGACGGTTTTATCTCAAGGCGATAATCCAGTCGACGCATACTTGTGCCGCAACCTCAAGATCTCGCTCAACGATATCCTTGAGTTAAGGGTTGTCGGCAAGATCGTCACTCGTTTTGTTCGCGAGTAGCTCCAACTTGAGTAAGTATCCTTTCAGTCGTTCTGAGCGCCTCTCGATACCGTCCGGTTCCTCGTAAACCGAACGGGCACAGAGGATCTCCAGCGTTGCCGAAGGGCGGCGTTGGCGGGTATGATGTCGCATTCATAGAAGGAGGAAAGAGCATGATCCATATCTCTTTGCCGGACGGGTCGAAGTTGGAGGTCGCACCTGGTGCCTCGCTCCTGGAGGTAGCAGGCGCGATCGGGCCGGGTCTTGCCAAGGCTGCGGTCTGTGCGCTTGTCGATGGAACGTTGCGCGATCTGCGCGAGCAGGTGAACAAGGACGCCACAGTGACGTTCTTCACGCGCGGTTCGCAGGAGGCGCTGTCGGTCCTGCGCCACACGACGACGCACATCATGGCTCAGGCGGTGAAGAGGCTCTTTCCGCAGGCGCAGCTTGGAATAGGCCCGGCGATCGAAGACGGCTTCTACTACGATTTCGGTGTGGATCAGCCATTCACCCCCGAACAGCTCGCCCTGATCGAAGAGGAGATGCGCAAGATCATCGCCTCCGCCTACCCGATCGAGCGGCTCGAGGTGAGCAAGGCCGAGGCGGAGAAGATCCTGCGTGAGCACAATGAGCAGCTCAAGCTTGAGCTCCTCGCTGACCTCGACGATGAGGCGATCACCATGTTCAAGCAGGGCGAGTTCATCGACCTCTGCCGTGGGCCGCACTTTGCAAACACCGGTGAGGTCAAGAAAGATGCGTTCAAGCTCCTCTCCGTTGCCGGTGCCTACTGGCGCGGGGACGAGTCACGGCCGATGCTGCAACGAATCTACGGGACTGCGTGGGAGAGCAAGAAGGACCTCGCTGCGCACCTGGAGAAGCTGGAGCAGATCGAAGCGCGCGACCACCGCAAGCTGATCAAGCAGCTCGATCTGGTCAGTTTCCACGAAGAGGCCGGGGCCGGCCTTGCCTATTGGCATCCCAAGGGCGGCCGCATGCGTGTGATCATCGAGGACTACTGGCGCAAGCTCCATTATCAAGGGGGATATGACATCGTGTTCACTCCCCATATCGGGCGCGCCCAGCTGTGGGAGACCTCCGGGCACCTCGATTTCTATCGCGACGGGATGTACGCCCCGATGAACATCGACGGGCAGGATTACTACATCAAGCCGATGAACTGTCCGTTCCACATCATGATCTACAAGTCGAGAACCCGCTCCTATCGCGATCTGCCGCTGCGCTGGGCCGAGCTGGGAACGGTCTATCGCTACGAACGAAGCGGCACCCTGCACGGCCTGCTGCGCGTGCGCGGTTTCACGCAGGACGATGCGCACATCTTCTGCACCCCCGATCAGGTGGAGGACGAGATCCTTCGTGTGTTGGACTTTAGCCTGAACCTGTTGCGCGGCTTCGGGTTCGAGGAGTTCAAAATCGAGCTGTCGGTGCGCGACCCAAACAAGCCGGGAAAATACGCCGGCGAGGACGCGATGTGGGCGCAGGCCGAGGCATCGCTTGTGAAGGCGCTCGACACGCGCGAGCTTCCCTACGAGCGGATGGAGGGAGAGGCCGTGTTCTACGGTCCGAAGATCGACATCAAGATCAAGGACGCTCTCAACCGTACATGGCAGTGCACCACCATTCAGTTCGACTTCAACCTTCCTGGGCGCTTCGACATGACCTACATCGGTGAGGACGGGGCCGAGCACCGGCCATACATGATCCACCGCGCGCTCCTGGGGAGCCTGGAGCGGTTCTTCGGCATTCTGGTGGAGCACTACGCCGGGGCGTTCCCCGTGTGGCTGGCGCCGGTGCAGGCGATGGTGATCCCGATTTCCGATCGCCACAACGATTACGCTCGTCGGGTGGCCGATACCATGAAGGCAGCCGATCTGCGTGCCGAGATCGACACCTCGTCTAGCCGCATGAACGCTAAGATCAGGAACGCGCAGATGCAGAAGATCCCGTACATGCTCGTCGTCGGCGATAAGGAGATGAATGCGGGTAGCGTGGCCGTCCGCCTGCGTAGCGGTGAGGACCTCGGTGCGATGAGCCTCGACGATCTTATGGCGATGATGAAGCGCAAGGTGGAGGAGAAGGCGCTCCTCTAGGAGGCAAGAATGGAGGAATGGAACCTCCTTATACGGGTTCTCGTAGCAGCGGCTCTTGCCGGTGTGATCGGGGCCGAGCGCGAGCTGCACGGCCGACCGGCCGGACTGCGCACGCACCTGCTCGTGGGGACGGGGGCAGCGCTCGTGATGGTCACCTTCGCGCTCACCGCGCGCATACTTCCATCCGATGGCGTGTGGGGGCAACTGGTGCGGATCGATCCGGGACGACTCGCCGCGGGGATCATCACCGGGATCGGTTTCCTCGGTGCGGGAACGATCCTGCGCACCGGCGACTGGGTCTTTGGTCTGACAACGGCCGCATCCATCTGGTTTGTCGGTGCGCTTGGGATCGCCGCTGGCGAAGGGCTGTACGTCCTGGCAGCGGGCGGGATGCTGATCGGGCTTGTCGTCCTGACGGTGATGGACCGCCTCGAACAGAGGATTCCCAGTGCTGTCCGTCACGAGTTAGTTGTTGAGATCAGTCCACAGGCGCAGGAAGAGGTGCTCGCTTCCGTATACCGCCTGCGCTCGGACAAGAAGATGCGCGTCCACCTGACTGGATGGGAAGTTAAGGGCGGAAACGAGCACGTCGCTCTCCACTTCCGCATTCGCCACCGCGGCTCGGTCGACATCGCCGCCATCGCCTCGACAATCTCCGCCCTCGATGGTGTATTCAGCCTGCGGCTGGAGTAGCATTGCGTAGCTTCTTGCAGTGTATGAGCTCTCTGAAGGAGACAAGCTTTTTCTCTCGCCCGCCCGCTGTTGCTCGCTCAAGACGCTAAGATCGCCAAGAAACAGATTGCCTTGCTTTGCTTCTCCTATTTTGACGTTTTCCTTGCCGCGCTTTGCGGCTTTGCGGAAGAATGCTTTTCCTCTCTAATCACTCGTCACCAATCACTGCTACGCATCCTTGCAACAGGTGATGCGTTCACTATCTTCAGCTACCCGCCGGGTACAGCGAGGCGATGGAATAGCTCTAGCCAAGCGCTCGCTTAAGTTCTTCTGTGCGATCCGTCTTCTCCCACGGTAAATCGAGGTCGGTGCGCCCGAAGTGTCCGTAGGCGGAGACTGACTCATAGATCGGGCGCTGTAGCTTGAACCGATCGATGATCGCCCCCGGGCGGAAGTCGAAGATGTCTAGAACTGCCTGACGCAGGGCATCATCGCTCGCCTCCGCACCTCTCTTCGTGTATACGTTCACCATCAGCGGCTCCGGGCGGCCGATGGCGTACGCGATCTGCACCTCCACCTCGCTTGCCAGGCCCGCGGCGACGATGTTTTTTGCCACATAACGGGCCATGTACGAGCCGGAACGATCAACCTTAGTTGGATCCTTTCCGGAGAAGGCGCCGCCGCCGTGTGACCCATAGCCTCCGTAGGTATCGACGATCACCTTGCGTCCGGTGACACCGGTGTCCGACGCCGGTCCGCCGATGACGAACCTGCCGGAGGAGTTGACGAGGAGGATCGTCTCCTCGTCCAACCAGTCGCCCATCATCGGACGAATCACCTGCTCGATCACATCGCGCCGCAGCATCTCCTGATCGATACTTGGATCGTGTTGTGCCGCTATTAGAACCGCGCTTGCGCGCAACGGACGGCCATCCTCGTATTCGATCGTTACCTGCGACTTCCCGTCCGGGCGCAGGTAAGAGAGCGTGTTCTCCTTGCGCAGTTTCGTCAATTGCTTCGTTAAGCGATGAGCAAGGACAATCGGCAACGGCATGAGTTCCTCTGTGTCGCTGCACGCATAGCCGAACATGATCCCCTGATCCCCCGCTCCGATCGCCTCGTACGGATCGGGAGCTGCCTTTCCCACTGCTGCTGCAATGTCCGGTGATTGTTCCTTAATCGTCGACAGAACGGCGCAGTCGTGGTAGTTGAACCCGAGATCAGGCCTGTCGTATCCGATATCGGCGATCACTCGCCGAGCGACCTGATCGATGTTAGCAAACGTAGATGTGGATATTTCACCGCCGACGATGACGAGTCCGGTGGTGAGAAACGTCTCGCACGCCACATGTGCCTGCGGATCGCGGCTGATGATCTCATCGAGGACTGCATCCGATATTCGATCAGCGATCTTGTCCGGATGCCCTTCGGTTACCGATTCCGACGTACGAAAGTGCCTGCGCATAATGCCTCCTTACAACGAGTGAATCCTAGCCGGGATTCGAGCATATCGCAAGGCTGATGGCGGTTCTGCTAGCACCTCCAACGTGTCTTGTGGCCTGGACACGCGCATAGAGATAGGAGTTTTCTAGTGGCAAGAGCTGGGTAGATTGCTTAGCTTAATTATATATCCTTTATCAAATTTTCAATACCTTGCTTTTTTAGAAAAACTCACTAATCCCAGCCTTTGCTCATCGAAAGATAAGTGTAGGTGTGTAAGTCCTTAGGCAATATACCCGGCTTGGAGAAGGAACGGAATAGTTCAGTCTTCTCCTTGATACAATGTGTCTACACGAATGAACCCCGATCTCCATTGTAGTTCAGGGCGCCATCGTTCTCTCAGCTGAGAGAAGGACGGCTTAGTCTTTTCAATGGCCAGGGTGTGATTACGGTAGAACAATTACGCGCCTCCTCTCTACTCGGCGGTGAATCAGTTGCTTGTCGTGAAACGTAACTACTAAGCCAAGAGTATCTCATAGTGAGGTGATCAACATGAAGTTTCGTATTCTCTCAACAATCCTGGTTATTGCCGTCACTCTTGGTTTTGCCGGCTACGGACAAGGGTTTCCGCTTGGGCTCCTCCCGGCTCCACCGGCGAATGGGGAGCCGATAAGCGTCTATGTGTGGACCGATACATCAGTAGTCAATGTTGGGGACGAGATTGTGATCCATCTGCAGGTCTCTCGTCCGGGGTTTGTTTACCTGTTCGACCTTCAGCCGGACGGACTCGTTCGTCTGATCTTTCCCAATGCGTATTCGCCCAACAATTACGTCACTTCTTCTTCCTATGATCTTCCCGATGGCCCGTACAGCCTAACGGTCACACCGCCCGCCGGGATCGAGGAGTTCCTAGTCTTTGCCTGTGACGCACCGCTACCGATCCCGATCAGCTCAGCGCAGGATCCTTTCCCAATCTATGCTATGGATGCCACTGAGGCGATCAATCAACTGGTGACCTTGTTCGGCTCACTTGAACAGGTCCCCACGTGGGGGATGGGCTGGCATGCGATCCAGATTGTCGGCGGAGAGCCAACGAAACCCGAGAACGAGGAGATCACTCTTCCCCCACCTCCCCCACATCCGCCGTTTAATGGCAAGCCTGCTCATGCGTGGTACATGGAGGGCGACAGTTGGCGGATGGGAATCCCCGAGTCCGGTTGGTACTGGTACTTCGATATCAACGCCCGCTGGCACCTCTGTTTGGTGGTGGAGTAGGCAGCAATCGCTGGTTTTGCTTGGGCGAGTCAGGGTTGATACACTACCACCAGTTAAGGAGGGTTAATGAAACTGATCCCTGAAGATCTGGTTACTGTACTGGAGGCTGGAAACGAGGGAATGGTTGCCGTTGCCAAGTCAATACTGGAATCGGCTGACATTCCTTGTTTTGTCAATGGAGAGGAATTGCAGGAGCTGTCCGGGATTGCACTCGATTTCAGCTTTGTCGAGATTCAGGTTCCATCGAAGCATGCCAAGGAGGCACGCAAGCTCCTTGAGCACCTGACCAAGTGACTTGTTTCGGCGACCACGAAGGGTTGTCTGTAATAGGGTAACAGTTTAAGGGCTCTTTGTCATTCCGAGTGGGTAACTAAAGAGAAAGGGGCAAACGCCAAGACTCGCACAGAGGGGCAGAACTGCTTCACCACGAAGGACACGAAGAGCACGAAGGAGGAGGAGGACAAAGCACTTGATCTCGCTTGGTAGCTTTCTGAAATTACACAGCAATCACCGCATTCGGCAGCTCATGGATCTCCATTCTTCGTGTCCTTCGTGCTCTTCGTGGTGAATTCTTGGCATCAGTCCCGCGTGAATCGGAACTAAAGATCACTACCCACTCGAAACGACAAGGAACCGTAATCTTTTGAGGTGACTTAATACCACGAAGGAGCGAAGCGGAGAAGCCCTGTCTGACACAAAGCAGTAAAGTATGCCGCGTGTTCTTTGTGGCTTCGTCATCAACGCTGATAAGCGTGATTCAAGAAACGTCGTAGACAAGCTACGACGCTACGAAAAGATGAGACCACTTCGTGTTCTTCGTGGTGGTCATGGCCGTTCTATGACGACAACAAACCCTCCAGCTAGAGCCCCAATGACCTCAGATAGTTGCGCGCGTCGGCGAAGGCAGCAGGCAAATCTCCTTGCGACTGTAACTCGAGCACCGCCGGACCGTCGTACTCAATCGCTTTCAGTGTGTCGGCTAGATCTTGCCAATCGATCGATCCCTCTTTGAGCGGAAGGTGTTCGTCGTCATCTCCGAAGTTGTCGTGCAGGTGGAGATGGACGAGCTGTCCCTTATACCGTTCGATATAGTTACGTATCGGCTCTCGCCCCGCATCCTGCGAGATGTAGGCGTGCCCCACATCGATGCAAATCCCGAGGTTTGTCTTCTCGGGATCGTCTCCGATCTCATCGAGAGCAAGGTCGAGGGCCCACATTGTGTCGCGTGTGTTCTCCAGCACAAGCTGCACTCCCTGTTCACGCGCCTGAGCGGCAAGCCGCCTGATCCCCGGAAAATCTGGACGAGGAGAGGGGCCTTCAAGGCCAAGGCTGCTCGGGTGAAGGATGAGAGCGTGCGCGCCGATCAAGGCGCACAAATCAACTTCATCGCTCAGTCCGTGCGGATTCCACTTCCAGTTCTCCGGCCGCGTGTGTACGGAGACGTGCGATGCATCAGCACACGCGACCTTGATCTCCCGCACAAGCTCGGGGCTAAGCCAAGGCTCTTCCCATCCTCGGTTCGTCCACACCTCCACCCCAAACTCGAGGGCGATGAGTTCTTCGATCACTTCGGCGATCGTTGGCCACTCCTGGGGCTCACGATTGAAGAAGAATCCCCACGTGCTCCCAACTAGAGCGATGTTTGTCGGTGTTGCGCTCAGTGTCAGATCACCTCTGTCTTCTCAGTGAACTTGATTCCCATCGAGTCTAGTTCGGCGAGGACCGGTTCGTAGATCTCCGGCATCACCGGTACCTGAACACCGGTGAGGTTGATCTTTCCTTCCAGGATGAGGCGCGTAGCGATCGCCGCGGGAAGGCCGACCGTACGCGACATCGATGTGTCTCCGTGGGGGATTCCGTAGTCGATCATCGTCGATGTGGTCTTCTCCGTGCGGTCGGGGTACTTAGCGATGAACTCATGCTGCATGATGAGCATGTCCCGCTCTCCGGGAGCGTATTGCATCTTCTCGAGCATCCGTCCGGCGAGGACATCGAGCGGCGACTTCGCTCCAGCAGGAACAGAATCATCGCTGAACAGACCAAGCCACTCCAGGTTGGAGATGACGAATGATCCCTCGTCGATGTGGAGGAACGTGGACACGTCGGCCTTAAGATTGGCGCTGCTTGAGCCGATCATCTTGGCTGTGAACTGCGCGAGGCTGAGGCCGGACAGATCTTCGCGCTCCGTCTCGTCGAGCAAGCCAAGCTCGGCGATCTTCTTCAACGTCTCGCACCACCCCGGATAACGCAGCGTGCCACGGAACATGCTCTTCACGCCGTGGACTCCATAGGTGTCGATGTAGGGGATGCTGTCGCGGTTCGGGTAGCCTTCAAGGGTGCCGAACCCCTCGATCTCCACTGGCCAGTGGTTGGCGAACAGCTCCTCTCCCGGGATGTCGACGACTTCGCCGTTTTTCAAGAAGCGAGCCGGGTTCTTGCCGGCCAGGACGACCCCACGCGGGCTCCAGGAGAACTTGTAGCCAAATGGGTTGTCGTTCGCATCTGGCGCGGGGAGGCCGCCACAGTATGACGAGAAGCTCACCAATTCGCCGCCGTTGTTGCGGATGTGGTCGATGACCTTCATCGCGGACATGTGATCGATCCCCGGATCGACACCGATCTCGTTTAGCAGGATCACCCCTGCTCGCTTTGCCTCTTCATCGAGGGCGCGCATTTCGTCCTTAACATACGATGCGGTGACCATCTGTTTCTTGTGCTTCACACACAGTCTTGCCACCAGCGGATGGTAGACATAGGGAAGGAGGCTGATCGACAGGTCCGCCTGCGAGATCAGATCCTCAAGCGATGCCTCATCGGTCACATCGACGCGCTTCGCGATTCCGTTTGCGGCGTCGCCGACGAGCCGCTGTGCCTTCTCCACCGTGCGGCTGGCAACGGTGACTTCGAACCCATCTTGATCGAGGAGGTAATGCACCAACGGCCCGGAGACCAGGCCGGCACCGAGAACGAGTACTTTCTTCACTTTGCGCTCCTTTGGGCGATATGCCCACACTCATTTTATAGGTACTGCCCTATGTAGCGATAGTCGGGTGTCAACTTTCCGCGGTGAACGATCACCGCGCGCTTGATCTCGGGAGGAAGATCGAGATCAGCGAAGCTAGCGGCATAATCCGCGGATGTGATCGCCGGTACATACTTTTTCAACACGCCGCTGAAGTAGGTGGACGACTCGCGCGGAAGCTCGGTGGGGAGGATCTCCACTGACATGATCACCGGCCCGTTCCCCTCCACCCCATCGATCGCGCGCTCCGTCGCTGGATCGTAGACAAAGACGGGATTATCCGGCTCGGTCGCCTTCACCGTGCACTCGATCGCCCCCTCGATGTCGCAGGTGATATCACCGATTACCTTAAGACGCGGTTGCTCGCCCCCGTACAGCTCGCGCGCCTGCTCCTTGGAGAGGAGTCGCGGGTACCTTGGTTCCCAGTAGATGCAATTCATCAACACATCGAGGTAGGGCAGGTGACGATTGAAGATACCGCGGAACCTCTCAGGATGAGCATAATACTCCTGCAGCTCAAACGGGTGAGAGCTATCGAGCGGCTCGGCCATGTCCTGTTCCTTGAACACGACCTTGAAGATAGTGTTACTCGCCCTCGGGTGCGATGCGCTTAGCGTGGGCAGATCCTGCGGGGAGATTTCTTCTACCGGTAGAAGACCAAGGATCTCTTGCGCGCCGCGGGAGACGTTTCCGTATCCGGCGAAACCAATAACGAGCGGCGTGATCTCCTCAGGGAGGCCATCTGCGGCGATCCGCTCTCCGAGCTCCTTCAGCTCATCCTTCGCTGCTTGCAAATCGGGATAGTCGAAGGCTCGCTTGACCTGCGTGAACGGGTTATCGATCCCTTGCGCTTCCAGCCGACGGCTGAGGGTCCACAGCGTGTCGATCATCCCTGCCAGGCCAGCGAAATTTCCAAAGAAGATCAGCCTCCGACCGTTCTCGTCAGTGATCTTCTCGTAGTCGATCAGGGTGCAAGAAAGGTCGAGGATCTTCTGCAACATAGGCATGTTGTACGCTTGCCCCTTGATCGTGTGCGAGAAGAAGATGTACGTCTTCTCCGGTTCGAGGACCGGGATGGGAACCTCCTTGATCCCGAATATCACCGGGCAGGAGGAGAGATCGTCCACCACTTTGATCCCCACGCGTTCGTAGTCGGAAGCGGTGAATACCCTTTTGTCCGATGACTGGACGACTATCTCAAGGTTGTGCTGCTCGACCAGATCATGAGCGTCATGTGGGACGATCGGAGTGCGCCGCTCCCACGCATACATGTCCTCACGCCTAATTCCAACCTTCTGCTTCATATTCGTCATCCCTCCTTTAATGCCCTAGCAGTATCATAAACGCTGGCGCTAAAAGAGCAAGCTGTAGCCGGTCACTCTCAGGATTTCTCATAAACAATCTTGCCATCAAAGATTGTCATTTCAACTGACATATCCTTGATTACTGTAGGCTCGTTGAACGGGTCTCCATCGAGCATGACGAGGTCTGCTAGCTTACCGACCTCGAGAGTCCCCTTCTTATCCTCCTCGAATGAGGCGTATGCTCCGCCTATGGTGTAGGCCTTCAGCGCCTGTTCTGGCGAGATCCGTTGCAGCGGGTAAGGAGCGTTCACCGCCCAGTGGATTCCGTACAGCGGGTTAAATGGCATGCAGTCCGAGCCGAAGACGAGCGGCACACCGCTTCTCACTACTGAAGCGAAAGGGTTCATAAGCATGGTGCGTTCGCGGCCCAAGCGGTGGTCGTACATCCCGTCCACAAGTCCCCACTGGCCGACAAAGTTTGGCTGCATCGAGGCGATGATCTTCATCTCCCTCATCCTAGCGATCTGTTCTCCTGACAGGAGTTCGCCGTGCTCGATGCGGTGGCGCAGATCCTTCTTTTGGCGCGAATTAGCCTTCTCGAAACAGTCTAGAACGAGATCTATCGCTCGGTCTCCGATCGCGTGTATCGCCAGCTGGATATCGTTCTCATGCGCCTTGAGCACGATCTCCTCCAGCTCTTCCTTATCCCACATCAACAGGCCCAGCTCCTCGGAATTGTCGAGATACGGTGCAGTAAGGGCAGCCGTTCCGGCACCGATCGAGCCATCGGAGAAGACCTTGAGCGGCCCAAGTTGCAGCCAATCATCGCCAAAACCCGTCCCCAAGCCGAGTGTCACCAGCTCGTCCAAATAATCGGTGGTGATCATCAAGTTCGCCCGGATGTTTAGTTGGCCAGAATCATTCAGCGCTCGATAAGCTTTCAGCATCCTCCCATCGACCTGTGCATCCTGGATCGAAGTAACGCCGAGGCGGTAGGCAATCTCTGTTGCCGGGGTGATCCCCGAAGCGAACTCGTTAATGCTTGGCTCTAAGATCTTCGCGGCTTGCTCGACTGCATCTTCCTTGAGAATCCCCGTCGCTTTGCCGTCTACCTCCTCGTAACCAATCGTTCCTGTGGGGAGATTAAGGATCTCCAGCGCTTGTGTATTTACGCTACTAAGGTGGCCATCCACCCTGCGCAGGAGGACTGGATTATTGGGCGCAACAGCGTCGAGATCATCTCTGTTCATGTACTCATTGCTGTCGGTCCAATGGCTCTCATCCCATCCCGAGCCGATGACCCACTCGCCAGCGCCCTTAGAGAGAGCGAACTTTCTGATCTTTGCAAGAGCCTCGCGCTTCGAGGTCGTATCGGATAGGTCCAGATACCCTTCCCTGACACCCATGTGGGCGAAATGGGTATGCGCATCGATAAACCCGGGAAGGACCACGCGCCCTTTCGCGTCTATCACGCGGGTCTTATCATCCGTGAATCCCTTCACCTCATGGTTCGAGCCCAAGATGGTAATCTTGTTTCCTCTAATCCCCACGGCCTCGAAGGTAGAATCCTGTTTGTTAAGCGTGTGTATCTGTGCGTTCACAATAACCATATTAAGTGTGGACATTTCTAATCCTTTCATTAAGTAAGTGAACCATAAACAAATTTTATTAATGTCACAATGTCGAATACCGGAAGATTTGTCGCTCGGCGGATATCGTCCGCAAAAGGAGGTAAATCAGTGCATTCGAGAACAATCGCTTCTGTACTTGGTGCTCCCTTAAGCAAGACGGTAACTATATCCAGAAGTTCTTCTCTGAAATGTTGGATATCTAGTGGGTTGATAGAATCAACATCGCTGTGTGAGAATGCGGTTGTTTCTTCCAACCCAGCAATGTGAACTGGAATAGATCGATCTATTCCCACAGCTTCCAAATGCGCTCTTGTTAAGGATACCTTATCGGCGGTAATGATTCCTATAGTACGATCTACTCTTAGCATCCTATGTACGAAAGGGACTTGTAGCAAGCTGGAAGCGAAAACGGGTACATTTATCGAGTTAGCGAGTTCTTTTTGAAAAAACGCGTTGAAACCACAACTTGTTGTAATTGCTCGTATACCTTTTTTCTCCATGCGTTGGCATGCTTCGATCATTGAGGCAAGGAGAACCCTGGATGGTTGTTTGACAACAGTATCGATATTTGCACCAAGAATCGGTTCGTAGAGGACAGGAAAGGGGAACGTCAGCGGGTTAGTAGCGTTGCCTGGTAGTTTCGAGAGCTCTCGTAAGGCAGAAGGAATAGTTCTCTTTTCCCAACATAGCATTCCGATCAAGGGCTGATCCGGTTGGTTGTTCATCTTGCTTCTCTGCAGCCTTGAGGCCATAACTGGCCCGACGCCATGATTTCAACTAAACTGTGGCTGAAAGTAGCTCTTGTAACTTTTTTATCTTTAAGTTCCATCCTTAGGGTTGTGATGTCAGGTCCCCCAATTTGGAAGGTAGTTCCTCCTGATTCGAATAATAGTTGTGCACTGCCATTCTCAGAATAATTAATCTCACCACTTTCTGCCATTGCTAAACCAATAGCGACTGTTCCCGTTCCACAACTGGGTTCAATACGATCGCTTGCTATTCCATGTGGAAAAATCACGCGTCCGGTATTTTCTGCACTTAGTGGATGGAGATCATACACGGAAAAGTTGGCAGTGGGTACGTCTGGAAATCGAAGTTTATTAAATTCTTCTTGCATGTTTCTTAGCACGTGAAGCGTCTTAGGCTCGGTATTTTCCAGATTTATGTCAGGATAAGCCTGATGGATAGCATCCGCGTTAGCGACAAGGAACTTTCCGACCCTCATGACATGAACACCAAAGACATCAAGAGATTCAATTCCATAATAGTAGCACTCTTTTACGAATGCTGTCATGTCTGTTACAACGCGTTCAGCCCCTGTATCATCAAGTTTGAGTGTAATTAGTACTGGTCCTGCCTCTGTCTCTAGAGTGATTGTCGTGCTGGGATAAGTAATCGATAGATCAAACTCCTGTCTAAGATTCGTCGTGATCAGTGCTTTTCCAAGTACTTGCGTTAGTCCGCCGCACATGCTAATGAACTGCTTAGATATTCCACCCACAATCTTTGCTTTTAGGTGGTTATTCCCCTTTGCTGGATAGAGTAAGCCTACTTCGTGGCCCCTGATGTTTGGCGGATAAAGAACTTGCAAAGCAACTTCAAGGTCTCTCCCTGTGGGAATTTCTTCTCCGTTTAAGAGAATAATCTCGTTTCCACCCATATGACCCTTGATAAAAGAAATAGGTTTCATCAGCATATTATCTTTTTATTGTCTTTAGATGAGGATCTAAGAAATCTCGTAATCCGTCACCGAGGATATTAAGGCCCAAAATAGTAATAAATAGAGCTACCCCTGGGAATATCGAAATCCAGGGAGCAAAGTAGAGATAGTTACGACCATTACTCAACATCGCTCCCCACTCAGGTGTAGGAGGCTGTGCTCCCAGCCCCAGAAAGCTCAATGTAGCTGCCACCAATATAGCATCTGCAACGCCAAGGGTAACAATTACAAGGATTGGTCCAAGAATGTTTGGTAGGACATGTTTTCTTAGAATTCTGAAAGAAGAACATCCTAGTGCTTGAGCCGCTTCAGTATAGGTTGTCGCTCGTACAGATAGCGTCTCTGCGCGTGCAATTCGACACGTATAGGTCCAATTTACTAGTCCTAGGGCGATAAATAGGTTAATTATTCCAGGCCCCAAGAGGGCCATAATAACAAGGGCTAATATCAACACAGGCATGGAGAGTGTAATATTAGTTATCCCCATAATGATATCATCGACTATTCCACCATAGTAACCAGCGATTAGTCCCAATGTGACGCCAATGAAAGTGTTAATGGATTGAGCAACGAATCCTATCATCAATGACAGCCGCGCTCCATATATAAGCCTACTGAGAATATCTCGCCCGTATTGATCGGTTCCTAACCAGAATTTCTTGCATGGAGGGGAAAGCGAATCCATGAGATTGCCTATCCTGAAACTGTGTGGTGCAATTAAACTGGCAAAAATGGCGATAATAATGACAGTGGAGACGATAGATCCTCCGATCACTAAACCCTTATTCCTCTTTATAAATGTTTTTAGCTCCATATTATACTACCTTTAATCGTACTGAATACGAGGATCGATATACCCATAGACTAGATCAACCATTAGATTAACAATGAGAAACGTCACAACAATGACAAGAATAGATCCTTGTAGTACTGGGATGTCACGATTGAATATCGATTGCACCAACAAGCTTCCGATACCTGGAAGGGAGAATACCGTCTCTACTACCACCGCACTTGCTAACATACCTCCGAATTGGAGGCCAATTACTGTTACCACGGGTATAAGGGCATTTCGAAAAATATGCCGATATCTCACTGTCCACTCAGCAAGTCCTTTTGATCTGGCAGTTTTTATATAATCTTGGTAAACAATCTCCAAGACAGACGATCGGCTTATTCGAGCAAGGAGAGCCATATATCTGACACCTAAAGTAAATGCAGGGAGAATCATATAACTGAACTGCCCGCCGCCGTATCCTGAGGTAGGGAGTACTCTCCATAATGCTCCAAATAAATACATTAACATTAAGCCCAGCCAAAAATTAGGGACAGACATCCCCGCTACCGCCCCAACCATAGCGACAGAATCGATTGCTGAGCCCTGGTAAATTGCAGAAAGGAACCCCAAACTAACTCCAGCAATCGAGGCAAAAAGCATGGCAAGTCCGGCCAACCGAAACGTGACAGGAAGGCGTACCTTTAAGATATCCGAGACGTTTCTGTTTTGCCGAAAGGAGATACCTAAATCCCCGTGGGCTAGGTTGCCCAAATACCGAAAATAGCGAATATATAGCGGGTCATCTAGACCCCATTTTGCACGCAGAGCTGCCACCACCTTAGGATCTATCCCTCCACGTGGGTTTCCGCTCAACAGCGCAGCATCGCCCGGCATGACGTTGAGCAGTATGAAGATGATGAAGCTGACCACCAACACTGTTGGTATGAATTGCACGATGCGTCTTATGAAGAATGTGAGCATTGTAGTTGAAGTATGCCCCTGACTTTAAAAAAAGCCAGGGGCAATTGCTTTATGTTATTTACCTGCTCGTGGGCTTGTTGCATCGACCCAAACAGTAGCCATAGGTTGATACGATAGATCCAATGCCACTGGCTTTAATCCATGCACCCATGGTTGATGGATCATGACCGCTTTACTGTAGTTGCAGAACCACATAGGAGCATCGTCAACAAAGATCGCTTCCGCTTTCCTAATTAGGCCCATCCTCTTGTCGAAATTAGCTTCCTTACTTGCAAGATTGAGGTAGTAATCGAACCGAGGATTAAAGTAAGCAGGAGTGTTTCCTTCTGCTCGTGAATACTGAGACAGGAAGCGACTCATATATTGTAATGACGAGGGAACACCACCAGTTGACGTCATATACCCATCAAATTCCCCGGCATTAGCGCGGGCATGACGAGCAGCAGACTCCAATGGGACCAGTTTGAGATTAAACCCAACCGCTTCCAGATAGGGACGTGCTGCTTCAACATAGGGTATTCCCCAAGTTGGTGAGGTTGGAGCGCCTATGATTTCTACGGTAACTCCGTTTTCGTATCCCGCAGCCTTGAGGAGTGCCTTCGCCAATTCAGGATTGTAGTCATATGAAAGTAGATCAGGGTTAAATGCCGGCAGTGATGAAGGGAGGTATCCAACACAAGAATACGCCTTTCCCAAAAGATACTTTTCAATTATGGTTTTGTTGTCAATCGCGTAGTTGAACGCCTGGCGCACCAATTTATTGACAAATGGGCCCTTGCGGGTGTTGAAGCAGAGGTTACGCGTCCAAAGCTCAGCAACCTCGATAAGGTCGTTTTTGTAGGTCGGGTTGTTTCTATACTTGGCATATTGTGGAGAGGTGAGAATAGTTTCATCAATTTCCCCAGCTTCAAATGCAGCTTCTCGCGTTCCCGGCTCTAACATAGTCCTATAGATAACCTTATCTAAATAAGGTCGACCACCCCAATAACCATCAAAAGCCTCTAGTGTAATGTCATTCCCAATCCAGCTAACAATCTTAAATGGTCCAGTACCCACTGGAGTTCGGCCAAAGTTCTTTCCTAAACGATTGACCGCCTCTTCAGGTACTATCGAGGCACCTGCTTCAGTGAGCTTATACAGGAAGCCTACGTCGCTGGAGACCAGAGTAATCTGGACAGTGTAGTCATCAATGACTTTAATCCCAGAGATATGCTTAGTTGTCCCTGCTTGGTACTTATCAACACCCGCAACATTCTTAAGGATATGGATTGGGACAGCTGTCTCCTTTGGATCCATTAACCGTTCAAACGAATACACGACATCTTTAGCGGTCACTTCTCGTCCATTTTGAAACTTGACACCATGGCGGATATGAAACGTGTAGGTCAGAAGGTTGTCACTAACTTCCCAACTCTCCGCTATTGCGGGAACTATTTTGAGGGTTGGGAGATCCAGTTTTACCAAACCTTCAAGGGCTTGGATAATCACTTGAATGTCTTCGGCTCTCTCATTTCCAATACGGATTGGATCCATTGAAATATGAGCGCTATATGTCTCAGGTACAATAAGTGTCCCGCCGGTCCGAGGTTGAACATTATCTCCCCAGGTAACTATACCATATCCACCTACTAGGGCAAGTAAAAGCATCCCCAGCACAAGTACTTTGAACTTAAACATCTCTATACCTCCTTAATCACAGATATCTGCAGTCCTAACTTCCTTCCCGGATTGTCTGTTATTTCTCAGTTGCCTGTAACTTCTTAGATCACCTCCTTGTTCTTGGGTACAAGCTGTTCACGCTTTTCGTGAAGAATAATGCCTTGCTGCTTGAGCTCTTGGAGAACTGGTTTGTAGATCATGGGATCGGTAGGTATACGAACTCCTACAAGGTCAATCTTTCCCTGTAAAATCAACTTCGTAGCGATGGCCGAAGGAAGGCCAACTGTGCGTGCAATGGCTGAATCTCCACCAGGCACCCCATAATCTACAAGCGTCGACGTTATCCTTTCGTTCACCTGTTTATCCAGATATTCGACTATGAATTCATCCTGAAGAACGACCATATCTCTCTCATTTTCCATGTAAGACATCTTCCTAAGCATTGTTTCTAGCAAGATACCAAAAATAGATCCGCGCTGGAGAGGTAGGGCGGTATCGCTTAGGAGACCAAGCCATTCGAGCCGTCGCATGATGCTAGATTCCTTGTCGATGCAAAACTTACTCTTAAGATTCTGCGCAAGCTCATCTTGACTTGCGCTGCCTGTTAATTGTTCAAGAAGCTGCCGGTATGAAAAGTGTTCTAAATAATCTTGTTCTTCTTCATCAAGCAAGCCCAATTTCTTGAATTTATCTAATGTCTCACACCACCCGATATATCGAAGAGTTCCACGATAGATCGTCTGAGCCGTTGAGATACCGTAAGTCCGCAAATATGGTAAGCAGTTCATGTTTGGATAATTCTCAAAATAACCTAATCCCTCGATATATTGTAAAGAGTAATGTTCAAGTAGGCTATCGGATGGAATTGCTATCTCCTTTCCATCTTCTAGATACTGCGCCGGGCGTTTTGCTGCACCTAGTGCGCCTTCTGGGTACCAAGAAAACTTGTACCCAAAAGGGTTTAGACTGGCTTCAGGTGCTGGGATGGCACCACAAGCGGAGCGAAAACTTATTACCTTTCCCCCATCGTCTTGAACTTTGTGTATGGTCTTCATTGCAGACATGTGATCGATACCAGGGTCTAGACCGACCTCCGCCAGAATTAGGATTCCTTTTTGTTTTGCTTCTCCACTTAATGCTTTAAGCCCGTCGCTAGCATATGAAGTGGACAGCATTGGTTTCCCGTTTGCGATGCACAATTTCGCAACATCGACGTGATAAACTGGGGGAAGAAAACTGGCAACAAGGCTTACAGAGGGATCAGATACAACCGCTTTCAATGCATGTATATCGCGGACATCTAGCTTTTTAACGCTCCCTCTGGGGTGAGCAGCAATGATATCGGCTGCTCTGTCAACATCCAATGATGCAACAATCAAACCAAAATCTGTTTCATCCAACAGATAGCGAACAAACGGGTTCACTACCCTTCCTGATCCAAGAACAAGAACACTTCTCATGCTGTTTCCCTTAATTCTTCGGAATCATCATACCTTTTTCGGTATTTGTCTAGTAAATCAAAGTGAAGTCTTATTGCTTTACATACAGAATCACTGTTGTGGTTTCTGATTGCGACGAAGATTTCTTCATGCGTATCTAAATCCTTCTGCTCTTTCTGCCAGGTGTACCCCAAATCTATCTCATCTAGTAGTTGCCGGCTGGTTACCTCTATAAGAGGCCGAAGAGCTTCCATTAATACTGAATTATGAGCTGCTTTAGCAACAGATAAATGGAAAATCATGTTAGCCTCTAGGTATTTCGCGTTATCTGCTATAGCTATGTCAGTGCGCATTGCTTCTAAAGCGATAGCGATATTGTCAAGATCATTCTTCTTAGCTTTTGTACTAGCAAGCTTTGCCAGAGTGATTTCAAGTTCTTGTCTTGCCTCCCATATTTCAAACAGATCTTTGTTTCCTTCTACAAAAGCAACAACTTTGCTGATATCGATGCTTTTTTCTCCATTTTCACAGATATATGTTCCCATTCCTGCCCTACTTTCAATAATGCCAATAATCTGGAGTGCCCGTAGAGCCTCGCGCACTGAGTTTCTGCTAACCTTCATTTCTTCAGCAATCTGTCGTTCAGGTGGGAGCTGACTTCCAACTGGATACTCGCCTTGCTTGATTGCACTAATGATTTGCTCCGCGATATGCATCGCCTTGGTCTTTCTTGGAGCAATCTCTTGAAACGGCATATTATGATCCCCATATTCGTACCGGTATAGTGGTAGTGCCACGAACAAGAAACAACATAGCACTTTTCTCCCTGTATGTCAAGTCAAAGAGTTGCTTTAGACACCGATGAGCAATGAACGGACGATGAGAGAGTATCCTTTGAGCAGCTGAGACACGCCGAAGAGTCTCCTCAAATCCACGCGGGTGAGCCTAATAAGGAGCGTCTCGTTAGTGGGTATCACTACAGAACAACTGCCCGCCTTTGCCCATGCGTTCAATAAAATCCCTAAGAACCACCTTTCGAGAAGGCTCTATTGCTAGTAACTGTTGTCGATGATGGATCATTGGTATCCTACCGCAGTTAGCAACCAGGCTTGAGGGATGGCCGCGGTGGAATTTTGATTCGGCCAGCAATGTCCATCATCTATCGATGATCGTACACCATCAACAGCTAACATGAATAGAGCCACCAACAAACACACTGAGGCTATAGCTTTCTGTCACCAAAGTCAAGCAAAGACGGCGGAAGCATTAGCAGAAACAAGGTCAATTACTAACATAATAGTCCCATTGTTGTAGTTATAGGACAAAGATTGTTTGGTCACCACCCTGGGGATCTCGGATATCGTCATCATAGACACCGATGACATCCTACTGGTGATGGACAAGTCTCGCGCCCAGGAGTGAAGAAGATCCTCAAGATTCAAGCCACCAAGAAGGGAAAATAGAAGACTTCAAAATGGGCGCATAACTAAGCCAGCCGCTTAGTTTCAACTGAGCACCCACAAGTCGACGGGATGCTGCTTGGAGCGTGAACCACTCAACTCAAAAAGCAAGACCCTGGCCAAGAAGAAAGAGCACATCCGGTCCTTCATAACATGCATTAAGTCACCGATCCTTTCCGAAGGCCGCTGAGGCCAAGAAGTTGTGGTAGCGCCCACACTGAAGATTCGCTGTCACCGGCAATATCCTCCAGTGTGCTGTTCGCTCAGGATATCTTCAGTGTGAGTTGTTTGCCGATAGCCTCTGCAAACCGTTCGAGCGTGGATAGCTTGATATCTGCGGCATGATTCTCAATCCGGGAGATCGCTGTTTTCTTGGTGTGCAGCCGGGAAGCAAGTTCCTCTTGCGTAACTCCTGCATCCAGTCTGGCTTGCTTGAGCATAACGCCTATCTTGAACTGCTCGTACCCGGCATCGAACCCCTTTGCGAACTCGGGGTCACGTGCCTTGCGTTCTTTAATGTATTTCTGAAGGTCACTCATTTCTTCTTCCTCCTAAAGTAGTCTTGTTTCCGCTCCTCGGCAATCCGAATGGCTTGCCGAGGCATCCTCTGGGTTTTCTTCTGGAATGCATGCGATAGCACCATGAGCTTTCTTCCGTCAAAGAAACCCAGAAACCTAAAGATGTTACTTCCGACATTAACCCGGATTTCCCACAAGTCGTCGGTGTTGGGCATCTTCTGAAAATACTGCCCAGGCACTACATCCAGATCCTCTACAAGGTTGATAACCCACGCAGTCTTTTGCGCCTGTTTGGATGAGAGCGTGTCCAAGAACTCGCCAACCGGGCTGCGCCCGCTGCTTGTCTTGTAGAACATAACTTCTCTCACCATGTTAGTATGTTAACTTGCGCGTTAACCTTTGTCAAGGCCAGTATTGGAGTGATTCCAGGAGAAAACGCTGCTGCAATTGAATAATCATTCGGATTCCCCGCAAGCTGTGGGCGAGACATGAGCCGGGTCGTATTCGTTACGCATAGCGTGAAGTCAGTACATTCTGCGGACGTGAGCGACGTTGATTTGATTACTCGTTTCTCCACCATCTGCTCCAGCCGTCTAACGTAAGCGTGTCATTAGAAAACGGAACGCGGAACTTTTTTCAACGTCCACGCAGTGATTCTATGCATCTCATGCGAAAACAAGGCGCCTTCCCTTGGGATCTGGCACAGGATCTCCAAATTCTCTGGCTGTGTCCAGCCACAGTTGCACAGCCTGCTTTGCATTGGCCAAGGCTTTTTCTTGGGTAGTTCCGTGAGCAGTGCATCCAGGAAGTTCTGGCACTTCCGCCACAAAGACTTCATCTTCTGCGCTCCAGAATATGATGATTTCGTATCTATTCATCACACTTCATCCCCTAGCTTGTATCTCAGAATAAGACCGCAAATCTGTCGGACTTGGTATGGCTTCGCATTCTTGCCATCCCGTTGTAGATTTGGTCTCTACAAGATCACCGGCCAATGCCTCAAGACATGTCGCTTCTAGGTTCGCAGCCAGCCAGTTGATGCGCTGAACGATCCAACGCCCAATAGGCTTGTCTAACCGCTCCAGATCTTAAGATGCCGCTTTCAGGATGCGAACCCGGTACACCTTGTCCACTACCCCAAGCCAAGGCGCTGAGTCACGTTTTCAAGCAGTTCACCACGTTCACCGCTTGTCACCACTTGCTTTTGGTGCAAGAGTCTGTCGCCGACTACCTTTCGAATTGGCAAACCTTCATCGGGTTCACCGAGCACTTCCAGCAACTTCTGCTCGACTATGGTTTCGATCATCTCACGAAACTCGTCTTTTGTCATCTCAGCTACTGTTGCCATACTATCCTCCTCCAACAGGCTACAGCCTCAGTTACTTGGAGAACCGCCTAACGGTTGGCATCACCTGCGGCGCGAAGCGCCGTCAGTTGCATGCCGTTGTTAGCTGGCCGTCTACCACCAGACCATGTCAAAGCGGTCGAGGTTCATCACTTTGTTCCAGGCGGCCACAAAGTCGCGTACGAGCTTCTCCTGGTTATCGTCCTGGGCGTAAAATTCTGCTTGAGCGCGCAACTGCGAGTTGGAGCCGAAGACCAGGTCCACCCGGGTCGCGGTCCACTTATGTTCGCCTGTTTTGCGGTCGTAGGCCTCGAAGAACCGGGCGTCTTCTGAAGTGGGTTTCCACTCCACAGCCATGTCCAAAAGGTTGACGAAGAAGTTGTTGGTGAGCATACCCGGTCGATCGGTGAATACGCCGTGGGAGGTGCCCTCATAATTGGCTCCGAGCACGCGCATGCCGCCGACAAGCACCGTCATCTCCGGCACCGTAAGGGTGAGAAGTTGGGCTTTGTCGATGAACGCCTGCTCGGCAGGGAAGTTACACTCCGACTTCACGTAGTTCCGGAAACCGTCGGCCACCGGTTCCAGGTAGCTGAATGATTCCACGTCGGTCTGCTCTTGGGTAACGTCGGTGCGTCCGGGAGCAAAGGGAACTTCCACCGAGAAACCAGCGATGCGAGCGGCCTCTTCGACGGCGGCGTTGCCGCCGAGCACAATGAGGTCGGCAAGGGAGACCCGCTTGCCGTTTGTCTGCACGTTGTTGAACTCGTTTCGGATTTGCTCCAGCACGCCAAGCACTTTCATCAGTTGTTTGGGCTGGTTGACTTCCCAGTCCTTCTGCGGCGCCAGGCGGATGCGAGCGCCATTGGCGCCTCCGCGCCTGTCTGAAGCGCGGAAGGTGGAAGCCGCCGACCAGGCGGTGTAGACCAGTTCGGATATGGAAAACCCGGCGTCAAGCATCCGCTTTTTGAGTACGGCGGCATCCTGTTTGTCGATTAACTCGTGTTCGACCGGAGGTAGCGGGTCTTGCCAGATCAGATCTTCCGTGGGAATCTCTGGGCCGAGGTAACGGGCCTTCGGCCCCATGTCACGATGGGTGAGCTTGAACCACGCGCGGGCGAAGGCGTCGGCCAATTCCTCGGGATTTTCCAGGAATCGTTTTGCGATGGGGCCGTAAACCGGATCCATGCGCAACGCCAAGTCGGTGGTGAGCATGATCGGCTTATAGCGCTTGTTGGGGTCGTGTGCATCGGGGGCCATACCTGCGGGATCCGGGTTTACCGCCACCCACTGCCAGGCGCCGGCGGGGCTTTTCTCCAGGTTCCATTCATACTTGAAGAGGAGTTCAAGGAAGCTGTTGTCCCATTGGGTAGGAGTCGGGGTCCAGGCGCCCTCGAGGCCGCTCGAGATGGTATCCGGCCCTTTTCCACTTCTGTAACTGTTTTTCCAGCCCAGACCCTGTTCCTCGATGGGTGCCCCTTCAGGCTCGGGGCCGACGTATTTCTTGGGATCAGCGGCGCCGTGGCACTTGCCAAAAGTGTGCCCGCCGACGATGAGGGCGACGGTCTCTTCGTCGTTCATCCCCATACGCTTGAAGCTCTCACGGATATCCTCCGCAGCAGCGAGGGCATTCGGCTCGCCGTTCGGGCCTTCGGGGTTGACATAGATCAGGCCCATCTGCACGGCTGCAAGTGGTTTTTCCATGTCCCGCTCGTCACTGTGGCGTTCGTCGCCCAGCCACTCTGACTCCGGTCCCCAGTAGACGTCTTCCTCTGGTTCCCAGATGTCCATACGACCGCCGGCAAAGCCGAAGGTTTTGAATCCCATAGATTCCAAGGCGACGTTTCCTGCGAGAATCATCAGATCAGCCCAGGAGATCTTATCGCCGTACTTCTTTTTGATCGGCCAAAGGAGGCGACGCGCCTTGTCGAGGTTTACGTTGTCGGGCCAGCTATCCACCGGCGCAAAGCGCTGGTTGCCTGTGGATCCGCCGCCCCGTCCGTCGAAAACTCGGTAGGTGCCCGCGCTGTGCCAGGCCATGCGGATGAAGAGAGGCCCATAGTGGCCATAGTCGGCCGGCCACCAGTCCTGGGACTCGGTCATCAACTTCCGCAGGTCTTCCTTCAGCGCTTTATAGTCGAGCTCGCCAAACGCCTTGGCGTAATCGTAGTCAGGGTCGACGGGCTTGAGCTCATTGGGGTTTTGGTGAAGGATTTTGAGATTCAGTTGGTTGGGCCACCAATCCCGGATCATGTTTCCACCCAGAGTGGTGTGCTTGTAGGCGTCTCCTGTTACCGGGCTCTTGCTTTCTTCAGTCATCTCTATTCTCCTTCCTTAAAAGAGCTGGTCTTGTATAGCTAACTCCTTATTCTACCCAAGATCTCCATTTCCCTGACACACGTTCACCAACAAACATACTGAGGCTATAGCTTTCTGTCACCAAAGTCAAGAAAAGACGGGAGAAGCCTCACAGGCAACACGGTGGT
>CAJVYM010000015.1 GCA_913009415.1 uncultured bacterium | reverse complement strand
GTAGATATTAACAACGTAAATAGTAGATACATTACGACAGGATGTAACAAGCTAAGTGTAACATCGCACAGGTGGGGGGGGGTGGGGGGTGGGTGGGGGGGGGGTGGGGGTTTGTTTTTTTTTTTTTTTTTCAAGCAGAAGACGGCATACGAGATATATCAGTGTGACTGGAGTTCAGACGTGTGCTCTTCCGATCTGGGCGCGCTGCAGGTCGCGTGGGCGCACCATGATTCGCACCTCGCTCAATCCGTCAACGGTCATTGGCAGGATAGACGCGGGAACTTGGGTGACGAAGTTTACCGGAATGTCGAAATCTTCGAGGAGCCCCTTGATCAGTTGCGCCTTCGGCTCACCCCATACCGTGTGGCAGAGGACGAGGTCCCCTTCATCCTCCTGTTGGCGATCGAGGAGGTAGTGGACTATGGTGATGCATTGGCTGGCGTGCAAGGCCTTCTCGCCAAGCGATACACGCGGGAGATCGGCAAGCGCTTCTTCGTCCGACGGTGAGAAGTTCTGATGATCTGAGAGGAAGAACGCCGGATCACCCGGGATCGATGCCACTTCGATCGGCGTACCGTCCTCGTGCAGTACGATCGGGTGCGCCCCAAGCTGGTACAGGCGATCGAGCATCTCGGGGAGAGTGCGCCGAGAGACGAAGATCCCAGGGGTACTCTGCACCTCTTCTTCATCCAGCTTCTCCAACGCATGTTTGATCAGCGCCGCGGTAGAGCGCTCATCCGGGTTGAGTCTCTTCAATCTGTCTCCCACCAGCCTGATCTGAACCTGATCCTGCAGTAGAAGATCTACCTCCACATCCCTCCTCAAGTCGTGCGAGAGGAAGAACGCCGCGCCAATCGCTCGGCACAGGACATCGATCCTCCCGGCACTCCCGGGCAGATCATTTAAAGTAAAATCTGGCACCACTGGCGCCTTATGAGCAAGCAACACGAATCGTCTCATGGTTTTTTGAGTCTACCACACCTCGCCTAGTGAGTAAACCCCACCAAGAGATTTCCATCAATCGTCACCAACGATGGTGTCCGATTTCCCTTCCCATCAGGTCGAGGTGGATAGAGGAAGGCAGCGCGCACGGGTACGGTCAAGGTACTACAAACAGGAGTCTTCAAGGGGCATATGTCAGACACCTTTAGCCGCTGGAAAGAAAGGGAGCAAACGTGACTTACCGTATCATTGCCATAGTCTTCGCGTTCGTGTTGCTGGGGGCCGTAGCATCTCTGGCCGCGGGGCCGTTCACTGGAACATGGCAGGCGGAGATCGGACTGGCGCCACTGCAAACGATGCCCTTTTCCTCGTTTAAGTCGACACTTGACGTCGAATTGAATATCGGTTTCTTGACGCTTTCGAGTAGCTCCGACTTCATACTCAGTGGCTGGCTATGGCAAGAGTTCGGCCTATCAGCGACGCTGGCGTTCATCAGTTTTGACGGGCAAATGCTCTTTGAGCCGCAATCCGGGTCCTTCCTGTACGCGCAGGGCACACTGAAGTTCAGCTTCTATCCAGTCGTATTCAGCCTCTACTCGGCGATGATCGGACCCGCAGTCCCCGGTGGACCGAACTACGGATACGTCGCAGATATCTACGGAGAGCTTCTCGGCGGGATCGCCTCAATAGAGAGCGCAACGTTCATCGGAGCCGATCTAAGCGGGATCAGCTTTACTCAGACGACGTCTTCGACCTCGTCGACTCTGCTTACGAAGACATACATAACTGATCCGACGATCGATTCCGGACAGATCTGTTTTTCGGGAGAGAAACTAACGTTCAAGGCAACAACATTCGGATGCATCGATATCACGGCGGTGACCACGCTTGGAAAGACCGGCTTCACGAGCCAGGAGATCGAACTCTCCTTTCTGCACCTGTTCAATTCTCCTCTAAATATCACTCTTGATTACGTCTTCTCGCTGCAAACAGCGAGCCACACGTTCACCCCCTCTCTGGAGACTGACTTTGGCTGTCTCAAGGTATACACCGACCTATTGGGGACGGGTGGAGAGATCACGGGGATCGAGATATACGGGATCGAGTTCAGTGCCTCGTACGCCGGAACCACGTTCCGAAGTATCTCCAATCTTAACACTACGGATTATGTCATCACGACCCCTTCTTACGGCTCAATCGTCGAGCTGGAGACAGACGCTATCGCCAATGCGCATCTGTACTACTCCAAGGACTACTGGGAGATCATATCACTTGAGGTCAAGACCCCAGGCATGGGTGGCACATACACCTTCTCCGTAGATACGTTCTTCGGCACCTCAACCGGCCTACTATTCGACTGGGGGAAGACCAACATGGGGGTCGCCATCTCCTTTGGCTCAACTTTCTCGGTGTCGAGCCACATCGTGATCGATACCACCGGGTTCACCGCGTGGAAGATCGGGATGTCCTTGTCTTGGTAGATCGGACACACTGTAGCTGAGGCTCCGCCTGCGTCATTTGGAAATCCTCAGCGTTCCACCTAGACTGTGTGCATGCACATCTCACTTTCCCTCGCGGCCTTTCTAATCGCCGCGATCGCCACTTTGCTTGGAGCATTCGCCATTCTGCGCGCACGCACGCGTTGGGGACTTGTCGCGCGCGGCGATGGGCGCGCCATCGGCGGGCCAGCGCTTGTCGCGGGCGTAGTCCTCGCGGTAGCGAGCACCGCCAGGATCGATCTGCACTTGATTATCGGAGGAATTCTTATCATCCTCGTCGGCACGATCGATGACCTGATCGATCTCTCCCCGTGGCAAAAGCTCATCGGGCAGGGAGCCGCCGCCGGGATCGTCGCTGCGGGGATAGCGAGTTCACCACAAGCGCCGATCGTTCCCGCGCTGATGGGAGTAGCGACGTTTGTCTGGATCGTCCTTCTTACCAACGCCGTCAACCTGATCGACGGGCTCGATGGCTTGCTGATCGGCACAATCGCTCCCGCAATGGTCGTTCTGATCCTTATCTCTGTCGCCACGGGCGATTTGTTCACACTAATCCTGGCATCTGCGTGCGCCGGCGCGCTACTGGGGTTTCTCCCGTTTAACTGGGCACACGCACGCCTCCTCCTGGGGGATACTGGTTCCGAATTCATCGGTTTCTTCCTTGCAGTACTCACTGTCATCTCGTTTGTGCACAGGCCACATTCTTCATCGATCCCGATATTCTTTCTCATCGCCGCCGTTCCTATTTCCGATACCGCCTTTGCCATCATCCGCCGCTTGGTTCATCATCGCTCCATCTTTGCCGGTGACACGGGGCACATTCACCATCGGTTAGCCAGATTGATCGGGGAGAGGCGCAGCATCGCCCTGCTGTCGTCGATATCCATTCTCACCTCCGCCGCTGCCTTCCTCGTGTGGCACGCGGGGATGTAGTGCGCCCGTCATTGCCGACATCATTGCCCATAACGTACAATTCGGCATCCATGAGGATGGAGGGAGATACGTTGTCAAAGACGATGCACAGGATCCTGGTCACGGGAGCTGCTGGACAGATTGGCTCAGAGTTAACGGCAACTCTGTGCGAGCGGTACGGATCTGAGAACGTGCTCGCAACTGACCACAGAGAAGCAAGCGCTTCATTGCACGAAGGGTGCTCGTTTGAGCGCCTGGACGTGACCGACAAGAAGCAGATTGAGATACTGATCGACCGGTACGAGATCGACACGGTATTCCACATGGCGGCGATCCTCTCGGCTATCGGCGAGGAGAAGCCACAACTTGCCTGGCAGGTGAATATGGGCGGTCTGTATAACGTTCTCGAGGTGGCACGCGAACGCAATCTCGTGCGCGTCTTCTCCCCAAGTTCGATCGCCGTCTTCGGCCCGGAGACACCGCCCGATCCCGCGCCCCAGACGCCGCCGTTGCGGCCAACAACGATGTACGGCCTCACCAAGGTCGCTGGTGAACTTCTTGGGGACTACTACGTGCACCGCTTCGGTCTTGATGTCCGAGGGGTACGCTATCCCGGGATCATATCGAGTGAAACGCTTCCCGGCGGAGGAACGACCGACTATGCGGTAGAAGTCTTCTATGAAGCGCTGAGGAAGAAGCACTACACCTGCTTTGTGCGCGAGGATACGGTCCTTCCGATGATGTACATGCCAGATTGTATCCAAGCGACGATCGACCTCATGGAGACAGATTTTGGCCGCCTCGTCCACCACTGCGACTTTAATCTCGCTTCGATGAGCTTCTCCGCAGGAGAACTCGCAGCCGAGATCACTAAGCACATCCCCGAGTTCACCTGCAATTACAAACCGGACAAGCGGCAGACAATCGCCGATTCCTGGCCACACGCGATAGACGACAGTGCAGCACGAGATGAGTGGGGCTGGAAGCCATCGTACGATCTTCCCAGCATGACTGAGGACATGATTTCCCGCCTGTCAAAGAAGATAGGTCTGTAGCCGCAGATTCTGCCAGCATCGTTTTCCCAATGGTGGCAGAGTCATGCCTGGCGTTCTCCCGAAGCTCACCGGGTCAGATAATACGTCATAAGAAAACGTCGCAGACAAGCTGCGACGCTACGAAAGCATGTTGTCATCACAGTTTCACAATTGACCGCTCTTAATGTCAGCGGCGACAAAAAAACCCCGCAATTAGCGGGGTTTTTATCGAATGTTACCACATGAATTTCTAGACAAACATCAGACGAGCCAGTTCAGCTCCATCACCACGGCGCGGCCCAAGCTTCACAACACGCGTGTATCCACCATTACGTTCCTTGTACTTCTCGCCGATCTCGGAGAAGAGCTTGTCTACCGCCTGCTTGTCCTGCAAGCGCGAGAACACGATTCTGCGCGCGTGCAAGTCGCCTCGTCGCGCCAGGGTGATTAGCCTCTCGGTGTAGCGCTGTCCCGCTTTTGCCCGATTGAGCGTGGTGTCAACCTTATCGTGCATGATGAGCCCCGTGGCGATGCTTGCCAACACGCGCTTGCGATGCTGACGCTTCATTCCCATCTTGTCTTTATCCCATCTGTGTCTCATCTTAGATTTCTCCTTCGTCCTTGAGCATGTACCCCAGCTCTTTCAACCGATCTTCCACCTTGCTCAAGGTCTTTGCCCCGAAGCCATGGATATCAAGGAGTTCTTCCCGTGGACGTTCGATCAGCTGCGCCAATGTGGTGATCTCCGCCTCTTGCAGCAGATTGCACGCTCGTTGGTCGATATCGAGCTCGCTCAGCAGGATTCCCAGTGCACCTTCTTCCTCTTCTTCGCTCTTCTCCGGAGCAAGTCCGTATGGATGCTCAGCGAACTCTTGGAATAGCTCCAAGTGACGCCGCAGGATCAATGCCGCTTCCGATAGCGCCTCTTCCGGCTTGATGCCACCGTCCGTCGTCAGCTCGATAATCAGCCTTTCGTAGCCCGTCTTGCCACCAACTCGCGTATCCTCCACGGTGAAGTTCACCCGGCTGACCGGTGAGAAGTCGGCATCGATCGGTATTACAGCTAAGGGAGAATCATCGAGACGGTTCATCTCGGCGGCGCGATAGCCGTAGCCGGTTTCCACTTCAAGCTCCACCTCTATCTCTCCCTTCTCACCGAGTGTCGCGATATGCAAGTCAGGGTTGATTATCTTGACGCCAGGAGGAACTTCGATGTCCGCCGCTGTTACCTCACAGGGACCGCTCTTTTCCAGCGTTAGGCGCTTCAACTCATCACCAACGAGCCGCAGGGCCAGCCCCTTCAGGTTAAGGATGATCTCCAGTATGTCTTCCTTGACTCCCTCGATGGTGTCGTATTCATGATACTTGCCTGCGAAGTTCACGCGGACTACAGCCGCACCTGGAATCGAAGAGAGCAGCGTACGACGCATGCTGTTCCCGAGGGTCGCCCCAAATCCGCGGTCAAGGGGCTCAATGATTACCTTACCGTAATCATCGCGCAGCTCTCCAACCTTGATCTCTTGAGGGAAGACTAACTCGCTCATGTTCACCTCCTAGCGGGAGTAGAACTCAACTATCAAGTTCGCCGCGATCGTATATCCTGTTTCCTCTAGATTCGGAGGAGCGATCGTTTGAAACTTCATCGCATCGATGTTCCTCTCCAACCAGCTGGGAGCCTCGCGCTTCTTGTTCGTGTCCAAGATGCTCTTGACACGTGCACGTCGCCCTTCCTTAACCGCCACTGTGTCCCCTTCTCGTAACAACACGGATGGGACATTCGTGGCGCGCCCGTTCACTTCAAAGTGACCGTGCGTGATCATTTGCCGCGCCTGGTCCCTAGACGAAGCGAATCCGGCACGGTAGACGAGATTATCAAAACGGCGTTCGAGTAGCGTGAGGAGAGCTTCACCGGTGACGCCCTTCTGGCCCTTCGCCCAAGCGACGTAGTTGCGGAACTGCTTCTCCCGCACACCATAGATGCGCCGCGCCTTCTGCTTCTCACGCAGATGCAACTGATACTGACTCCGCCGCGGGCGGTGTTTCTTTGCCCGCTCTCCCGGAGGTGAGCTGCGACGGGACATGGGGCAGCTCTGCGTGTAGCAGCGCTCCCCTTTGAGGAACAGCTTTTCGCCCTCTCGACGACACTTCTTGCACTTTGGTCCGGTATCTCTTCCCATTATCGTCTCCCTTTGATGCTGCTGTGAGAAACCGGCGTAACGTTCTTCACTTCTTCCACACGGATGCCCGACCCTTTGATTGTTTGTACCACGGACTGACGCCCCGATCCCGTTCCTTTGACAGCGATGCTGACGGAACGAATCCCATAGTCCTTCATTTCTCGCACGAGAGACTCCGCTGCCACCTGGGCAGCAAATGGGGTACCCTTCCGCGATCCCTTGTATCCTACCATTCCTGGACTCTTCCAGGTAATAGGGTTCTCATTCATGTCGCACACCGTGATAATCGTGTTGTTGTAGGTCGCATGAATGTGGACCTTCGCCCGATCAAGTTTGATATTCTTCGCCATGCCTACCTCTTCTTTCCTGCCTTGGCTGGCCGCGGACCTTTCCAGGTACGCGCGTTAGACTTCGTACGCTGTCCGCGCACCGGAAGGCGTCTCTTGTGACGAATCCCACGATACGCGTTGATGTCCTTCAGTCGCTGAATACTGGAAAAGACCCGCCTGCGCAGATCTCCCTCGACAACGTACTCCTCCACCTCGCGCCTGAGGGTGGCTACCTCTTTCTCGGTTAGGTCCTTGACACGCACATCCGGTGATATCCCCGTCTTTTCGATGATCTCTGCTGCACGCGTTGGCCCAATCCCGAAGATATACCTCAGTCCAATCTCTATTCTCTTGTCATTGGGCAGGTTGACCCCGGCAATTCGCGCCATACTTTACTCCCCCTAGCCTTGTCGTTGCTTGTGCTTCGGATTCTTGCAGATGATCATCACACGACCATTGCGCCGAATAACCTTACACTTAGCACACATCTTCTTTACTGAGCTACGAACTTTCATTTTATCAAGCGCTGCGGCTAACTCTCCCGGTACACAATTCTTCCCTTGGTCAGGTCATACGGCGAGAATTCGACTATCACACGGTCTCCAGTCAATATGCGGATATAGTGCTTGCGAATCTTGCCTGAAATGTGACACAGAACTACGTGCCCATTTGTAAGCTGCACCCGAAACATCGAGCTTGGGAGACTCTCTACAACCTCTCCCCGCTGACGGATGACGTCCTTGCTCTGTCCGAGCGTCGAAGCCGCCGTCCTTCTCTGGTCACGCCTACCTGTTTTCGCCTTAGCCACTACGCTTTTCTTCACCTCCTAGGGTCAAGATCTCCAACCCTGTATCTGTTAGGGCAACTGTATGCTCAAAATGTGCCGCCAACCCTCCACTCGCCGTGACAACGGTCCAGCCGTCGTCGAGAACCCTGGTCGGTTCAGGATCTACCTTCACCATCGGTTCGATGGCAAACACCATTCCCGACCGCAGCCGTGGGCCGCGACCTGGTGGGCCATAGTTTGGGATTTGGGGATCCTCGTGAAGCTCCCTTCCTATCCCGTGTCCGACATACTCAGTCACAACATACAGCCCTTCTTTCTCAACAAAGGCACCGATGGTGTGCGAAATATCTGACAAACGGCTACCTATTCTAACCTGTTCTAACCCTTGACACAAGCTGTCTTTCGTCACTTTCAGCAAGTGTTGTGCCTGTGCATTGATCTGCCCCACAGGGACGGTCGTCGCCATATCACTATAGAAGTCGTCCTTCACCAGGCCGATATCGATCGAGAGGATGTCCCCTTCCTTGAGGACTCGCTTTTTCGAAGGTATCCCATGCACCACCTCGGCATTGATCGATGCGCAGATCGTCGCAGGAAATCCATTGTACCCTTTGAATGCAGGTACAGCGCCCTCCTGCCTTATGAGATCCTCAGCCATGTGATCGAGGTACTCCGTATTCATCCCAGGCGCAACATGCGTGCACACCTCATGCAAACAGGAGGCAAGCAGCCTCCCATTCTCATGCATTTTACTAATCTGTGCAGGTGTCTTTAGAGTAATCATTACCTGCCAAGTACCGCGAGTATGTCCTCTGATACCTTCTCGGTCGGTTGTGAACCATCGACGTCCTTCAGTAGGCCGCGTTCCTCATAAAAATCAATCAGTGGAGCGGTCGCCTCCATGTACACATCGTATCGGTTCTCAATCACCTCGCGCTTATCGTCATCCCGTTGAAAAATCTCTCCGCCACAGGCATCACATACACCCTCATTTTTCGGTGGATTATAGAGAAGGTTGTAGATCTTCCCACACTTTCTGCAGACACGTCTGGAGGACAGGCGAGAAATCACTTCTTCGCGGGAAAGCGTGATATTGATCGCCACATCGATCGACAGTATCTTCTCCAATGCCTCCGCCTGAGTGACGGTACGCGGGAATCCGTCAAGGATAAATCCTGATTTCTCAGCCAGGCGTCCCTTTATCATGTCTATGATCAGACCGTCTGGCACGAGATCACCTCGATTCATGTACCCCTTGGCCTTCCGGCCAAGCTCGGTGTCACGTGCCACTTCGTCCCGCAGTATATCTCCGGTCGACAGGTGTGCTAAACCATTCTTTGCCGCAAGGAGCTTTGCCTGTGTCCCTTTTCCCGCCCCCGGAGGGCCCAGGAGAACTATCCGTTTGAACATCTTTATCCCTTCCTCCGTCCGAGCAATCCGCCCGACTTGGTCAAGCTCTCATAATGTCTCATCACCAAGTGCGCCTCGATCTGCATGATCGTGTCCAGACCGACACCGACCACGATCAACAGTGATGTCCCTCCAATCAGGTACATCCCACGGATGCCGCTCACCCAGGCAAAGAGATACGGCAATACCGCGATCGCCGCCAGGAAGACAGCACCGACAAGCAGGATCCTGTTGAGAACGCCTGCGATGTAGTCAGCCGTCGGCTTACCGGGACGAACCCCGGGGATGAACCCACCGGAATCACGCACGTTCTTCGCCACATCCTTCGGATCGAACACGATCGAACTGTAGAAATAGGTGAAGAAGAAGATCATGAGCACATAGGCGATGATGTAGGGGAGACTTCCATTTATCACGTAGGGCATCAGGAATGAAAGAGACGGAATAAACTGGGTAAGGGTCAGCGGAATCGTCAACAGTGCAGAGGCAAAGATGATGGGGATTACTCCACCCTGATTGACCCTGATCGGTAGGTGTGACATATGCCCGCCGTACACCCGGCGCCCCGATGTGCGCTTCGCGTATTGAACCACTATCTTGCGCTGGCCCTGCTGGATCATCGTAACGCCACCAATGACCACGACGAACAACAGGATCAACGCGATCCCCCAGAACGGGCTGACCGTCCCCGTGGTGATATCGTTGTACGTGCTGGCAAGCTGGGAGGGGAATCTCGACAAGATCCCGATCATGATTATCATACTGATACCATTACCGATACCATTCTCAGTCATCCGCTCACCAAGCCACATCAAGTAAATGGTACCAGTGGTCAGGGCGATCACTGATGACACGTAAAACCAGATCCCGCCACCGTTGCTGGTGAGGCCCATGTCGACGATCAGCATGCTCATCGTCGCTGCCTGTACAATGGCCAAGGCAAGGGTCGACCAACGCGTGTATGTCGTGATCTTGCGTTGTCCCTCACGCCCTTGTTGCTGCATTTCTTTAAGCTTCGGCACAACAGAAGTAAGTAGGCTGAAGATAATCGAGGCGTTAATGTAGGGCATTACACCCAGGGCAAACAGCGAGAATCGCTTCAGGGCACCCCCGGTGAACATGTTCAAGAAGTCTAATACTCCTCCACCCTGACTAGCAAAGAATTCCTTCAGCTTTGCCGGATCTACTCCCGGCACAGGAATATGCGTACCCAATCGGAAGATGATGATCGCTCCCAGGGTAAACAGGATACGCTTACGCAGTTCTGGTACGCGCCACAGGTGACTGAGCTTCTCCCACATTCCTACACCACCTCAGCTTTTCCGCCAGCATCCTCGATCTTACGCTGCGCCTGCCCAGTGAACCGATGAGCTCGCACGGTGAGGGGTTTGTTCAGCTCACCCCTTCCCATGATCTTAAGTTTCGTCAACCGTCCCTTGATCACGCGCTTCTCAGCCAACGCTTCCAGCGTTACCTCTTCGTTCGCTTCGAACCGCTCGGCCAGCGTATCCACATTCACGCAGGCGTACGCTACCCGCGTGTAATTACGGAAGCCACGCTTGGGAAACCGCATCCAGATAGGAGTCTGTCCACCTTCGTAGCCAGGCCGAGTTCCTCCTCCACTGCGGGAGTTCTGGCCGCCATTTCCACGGCCGCTCTCGTGGCCGCCATGGCCTGATCCGTAACCCCGACCAACGCGCTTCTTCGAATGCACGCTCCCTTTCGTCGGGTGCAATTCATTAAGCTTCATCCTTTGCTCTCCTCCTGCGCCTTCGCCACGCGACCACGCAGCCTGTCAACTTCTTCGCGACTGCGCAGTTGACCCAATCCCTGAATTGCCGCTTTTGATAGGGTTAGGGGATTTGTCGTCCCCAGGGACTTCGTGAGCACATCCTTAATCCCCGCCAATCGGCAGATAGCACCCACCGTTACGCCAGCGATTATCCCCGTTCCAGGGTGGGCCGGCTTCAACAGCACGTTCCCCGCCTTGAACTTGCCGATCACTTCGTGGGGGAGCGTTCCACCGCTCATGTTGACGGTGATCATATTCTTCTTCGCGTCGCGAACCGCCTGCTGGATGGCAAGTGGGATCTCAGTCGTGTTCCCAAGGCCTACGCCGACGTGTCCCTTGCGATCGCCGACCACGAGCGTAACACGAAACTTCAGGTTCCGGCCACCCTTGGTCACTTTGCTGACTCGCCTGATGTCGATTATTTCATTTTCAAACTCGTCGACTGGTCGACGACGCGCACGCGTACGTGTGGGAATCAAAACCTCAGCCCTCCCTTGCGACATGCCTCGGCCAGAGTGGTAATCACACCGTGATACGGGTGCCCGCCCCGGTCGAAGACGACCGCTTCAATCTTCTTCTCCACCGCGCGTTGCGCCAAGAGCTGTCCCACCTGCTCGGCAGCCGCCTTGTTGCTTCCACTCACCTTGCCTCGCAGAACCTTGTCCAAGGTCGAGGCAGCAACCAGGCTACGCCCTGCATCGTCATCGATCACCTGTGCGTAGATGTGACGAATGCTCTTGTTGACACACAACCGCGGCCGCGCCTCTGTGCCATACACCTTCTTCCGAAGCCGCAGATGACGCTTCACGCGCTCCGCTTTCCTATTGAACGTTGCCATCTTATTTCACTCTCCCTACCCAGTACCGGCTCCGCCAAGCTTGCCAGCCTTGTGCAGCACCACTTCATCCTTGTAGCGAATCCCTTTGCCGCTGTACACATTCGGTTTACGCAACGCGCGGATCTTCGCTGCAGTCTGCCCTACCTGCTGCTTGTCGATTCCCCGAATGATGATCTCGTTTGGGTTAGGAAGCTCAGCCTCAACTCCTTTAGGGAGCTCATACTCCATTGGGTTGGAGTAGCCAAGGTCAAGAACCAGCGTGCCACCTTGAAGACGCGCCCTGTATCCAAGCCCCTTCACTAGAAGCGACTTCTCCCACTTCTGTGCTACCCCATGGACCATGTTTGCCAGCAGGCTGCGATACAGTCCCTGAAAGGCACGATACTGCTTTCCTTCCTGCTTCCGAGTGACAGTTGCCGTGCCGTTATCGACACCGATGCTTACAAGGTCGGGTCGAAACTCCTGCGTCAACTGTCCGTGCTTCCCGGAAACGGTGATCAACGCCTGCGAGACGCTGACCTTGACCCCGTCAGGGATCGCAACTGGAACTTTCCCTACCTTAGACATGACATACCACCTTAAAATACCTCGCAGAGAACCTCTCCGCCGGTCCCCCGTTCCTTCGCCTCGTGCCCAGAGAGTACACCCTGTGAGGTCGAGAGGATGCATATTCCCATCCCTCCCAGTGGCCGCGGAATAGCATCTTTCGTCACGTAGACTCGACGGCTGGGCTTACTCACAAGCTTAATTGTCGTGATCGCCCGCTTGGCATGACTCCGCTCTCCCTGATACTTCAGCCTGAGCAACAGCTCCGGCTGTGGGTCACTTGGGATCACCTCGTAGCCATTGATATAACCCTCTGCCTGTAGAATACGCGCTATCGATTCCTTCATCTTTGAGTGCGGCATCGACAGTTCGGGATGGAATTTCGCGTTCGCGTTCCGTATCCGAGTCAACATGTCGGCAACAGGATGTGCAATCATTGTCATCTCTCTACACCTACCAACTTGATTTCTTTATTCCGGGAATTTCACCGGTGTGAGCAAGCTTTCGAAAACAGAGCCGGCAGATCCCGAAGTCGCGGATGTACCCATGCGGACGCCCGCACAGGCTGCACCTGTTATATCCTCTTGCGGAATACTTCGGCTCTTTTTTGCTCTTCAATATTAACGCTTTCTTCGCCATAATCCCCCTAATCCTTGAACGGGAACCCAAGCCCCTTCAACAGAGCATATCCTTCCTTATCATTCCGCGCCGTGGTGACGATTGTTACGTCCATCCCCTGCGTGGAGACAATCTCCTTGTACGAGATCTCCGGAAAGATCAGCTGCTCGTTCAACCCGAGGGTGTAGTTTCCTCGTCCGTCGAACGACGCCGATGACAGGCCGCGAAAATCGCGAATCCCCGGGAAAACAATGTTGAACAACTTATACAGGAACTCATAGGCTTTATCCCGGCGCAACGTCACCTTGCATCCGATCGGATCCCCTTCCGTAAGGTGAAAATCAGAGATTGATTTCTTGGCTTTCGTAACAACCGGATGCTGTCCAGTGATCTTCGCCAAGTTCTTCACCGCGCCTTCCAACACCTTCGGGTTGTCCTTGTCGGACACGCCCATGTTGATCGCTACCTTCGCGATACGCGGAATCTCCATCACGTTTGTAAGACCCAATTCCTTCATCAACCGCGGGGTCACTTCTTTCTCAAACTTCTCGCGTAGCATCTCTACCTGAACGTCTCCCCACATTGCTTACACTGGCGCACCTTATCACCATCCACCTCCGTAAAACCGACACGGGTGGGTGTACCACACTCAGGGCATACAACGAGCACATCGGAGATATGAATAGTCCCTTCACGCTTGATAATCCCCGGCTCGCGCAGGTTCTGGGTCGCCCGCTGGTGCTTGGTGATCATGTGCACATTCTCCACGATGATTCGCTCCTTCTCAGGGTAAACGACCATCACCTTACCATACTTACCCCGGTCGTTGCCGGAGATAACCTTCACCCGGTCCCCTTTTCGAATCTTTCTCATCATTCACTCCTTAACTACAGGACCTCAGGTGCGAGGGAAATAATCCGCATCATCTTCTTATCTCGCAGCTCGCGAGCGACCGGGCCAAAGACACGTGTCCCCACCGGCTCGCCCTGAGGGTTGATGAGCACGATAGCATTGTCGTCAAAGCGGATGAATGTGCCATCTTTTCTTCGATATGCAGTACGTGTACGCACGATGACCCCTTTCACGATCTGCCCCTTCTCGATGTCGCTCGTGGGAAGACGCTTCCTCACCGAGCCGACAACAATATCGCCTATCTCTCCCCAACGGCGGTTCGATGGCCCAAGAACGTTTATGCAGCGAACTAACTTCGCCCCAGAATTGTCGGCCACCCGCAACACGGTCTGCATCTGAATCACAACTAGGCCTCCGCTCTCTCGATTATCTCAACCAATCGCCAACGCTTCAGTCGACTGAGCGGACGAGCCTCTTCTATCTTCACTACATCACCGACATTCGCCGCCTGCTGCGGGTCATGCGCGTAGAACTTGAAATGCCGCCTTATGTGCTTGCGATAGCGTCTGTGAAATCGCCGCTCTTCAACCTCGACAACGATGGTCTTCTCCATGCGATCGCTCACGACGTGTCCAATCTTAGTTTTCTTCATCTTATACCTCCCGCCCCTTCTCCCGAGCAATTGTCAGTGTACGGGCGATATCCTGGCGGGTCTTAGCAAGCTCCGCGGTGTTGTCCAGCTCCCCACCAACCTTCTGAAAACGCAGGTTGAAGAGCTTCCTCTTGAACTCTTGCACTTTCTGCTCCAACTCGTCGCCGGTCAGCTCTCGCAGGTCCTCAGTTTTCATCGCTCGCCTCCCAGAACAATCCTGCGCTTCAACCGTGTACGGATGGCGAGCTTATGACTGACCAGCTCGTGCACACGCTTTGCCTCAGCGTCGCCGATTCCAGCGATCTCGAACAAAATCCGGCCGGGTTTGACCACGGCAACCCAATGGTCAACTGCCCCTTTCCCCTTCCCCATTCTCGCTTCAGCCGGGTGCTTTGTTCGCGCTTTGTCCGGGAAGATCCGAATCCACACCTTGGCATCACGGTGGGTCTGACGGGCAATGGTGGTACGACAGGCCTCAATCTGCTGCGCCGTGATCCACGCCGGTGCAAGCGCCTGAATCCCGTACTCGCCAAACGCGATATCATATCCACGCGTCGCCTTCCCCTTCGTCCGGCCACAGTGGTATTTCCTGTACTTAGTTCTCTTTGGAGACAGAAGTGCCATGCTAGTTCACCTTCTCCCGTTGCGACGAGGCGTACGCGTGCTCTCCCCGGAAGACCCATGCCTTGACACCGATGTTCCCATACTTGGTCCGCGCTTCGATAAACCCATAATCGATGTCCGCGCGGATCGTCTGCAGCGGCACGCGTCCGTTCATCATGCTGATGGAACGTGCAATCTCGGCTCCCCCGATCCGCCCGCTAACCTTGATCTTTACTCCCTCAGCACCCGCGCCCATCACTCGACGCATGACTTCCTTCATTGCGCGCGCAGGGGCGATTCGCCCCTCGATCTGCATCGCCACATCCTGGGCAATGAGGGTCGCCTCAAGATCAGGGCGTTCAATCTCCTGAATTGCTACCTTAACTATCCTGTGAGTGAGCTTCTCAAGTTCACCCTGCAGCTTCTGAATCTCGCTTCCCCCACGCCCGATGACGATCCCTGGTCGGGCGGAGCGGATGATGATCGACACACGATCTTCCTTCGATCGCTCGATATTCACTTCGGCAACCGCTGCACGGCGGTAGCGCTCGGCGATGAGTCGCCGGATCTTGTAGTCCTCGGTGATGTATTCAGGCGCCATCTTGGGGTTGTACCAGTTGGAGATCCACTTTCGCGTAACTCCTATCCTGAATCCCACTGGGTGGACTTTCTGTCCCATCATTCACCCCTCTTGTCGCCTACGACGATCGTCACATGGCTCGTCGGCCGGCGCACGATATCGGCCCGTCCCATCGCTCGCGGCCGCAGCCGCCGTAGCGAGGGCCCCATATCTATTGTGGCGCGCACAACAAATAGCTCGTCCACATCTACGTTATAGTTGTTCTCCGCATTGGCAATCGCTGATTCCAAAGTCTTGCGAATCAGCCGTGCCGCCTTCCTGTTGGAAAGCATGATCGTCCGCAACGCGTCATTGACGTTCTTCCCGCGGATGACATCGGCCACCAAACGCGCCTTGCGCGGAGACATGCGCAACCCTCTAGTTACTGCCCGTGCTTCCATCATCTCTCCCCTACGTCAGGCCCGCTGCCCGCTTCTTCTTCATGCCACCGTGCGAGCGGAATGTTCGCGTCGGGGCAAACTCCCCCAGCTTGTGTCCGACCATGTTCTCTACTATGTAGACCGGCACATGGACCTTCCCGTTATGAACCTTGATCGTCAGTCCGACCATTTCGGGAGTAACCATCGAGGATCGCGACCAAGTCTTGATCTCCGTTAGCTCCCCACGCTTCGCTCGCTCCACCTTTCGCTGCAGGCTTTCAAGCACGTACGGACCTTTCTTCGTTGACCTCGGCATATCTATCGCCTCCCCTTGCCGGCTCGACGCACGATAAGCGCGCTCGACTTCTTCCTCTTGTTGCGCGTGCGCCCACCCTTAGCGAGCTTCCCTGTCGGGGAGACCTGCGGACGCCCCACGCGAGCGCGCCCCTCTCCACCGCCATGCGGATGATCGACCGGGTTCATCGCGACTCCACGCACGTGCGGCTTGCGCCCCAAGTGCCTTACCCGTCCGGCCTTCCCGTGTTTGATATTCTTGTGGTCGGGATTTCCGACCTCACCGATCGTGGCTCGGCACTCCACGTTGAAGATGCGTACCTCGCCCGATGGCATCCGGACGTGAGCACGATTACCTTCCTTACCGATCAGCTTCGCCGAAGTGCCCGCGGAACGGGCGACCTTTCCACCGCGTCCGGGCATGAGCTCCAAGTTGTGGATGATCGCCCCAAGGGGAATTCTCCGCAGCGGGAGCGCATTTCCCACGCGAATCTCCGCGTTGTCACCCGACTCGACCAGCGTTCCGATCTCGAGAGAGACCGGGGCCAGGATGTAGCGCTTCTCGCCATCCACGTAGTTCAGCAACGTGATCCATGCCGATCTGTTAGGGTCGTATTCGCGCGTTGCCACGCGTGCTGGGATGCCATCCTTGTCGTTGCGCGCAAAGTCGATGACGCGATATCTTCTCTTGTGACCGCCCCCGCGGAAGCGTACTGTGATCCTTCCCTGAGAATTGCGACCACCATTCCTGCGGATCGGCCGCAACAATGTCTTCTCCGGCGCCACAGCGGTGAGGCCGGAGAAATCAGGAAGATCGGCATGCCGTCGACCGGGTGATGTCGGATTAAATCTCTTAAGGGCCATACTTTCTTATCCTCCCATCACATTGATTCGGTCGCCAGGCGCCAGCCGAACGATCGCCTTGTGCCAGCGGGAAGTACGCCCATGCAACTGATTCAGCCGCTCACGGCGGGGCTTACCCTTCATGTTTGCTGTCCACACCTTCTCCACCTTCACCTTGAACAGATCCTCAACAGCCTTCCTGATCTGTACCTTGTTCGCTCCCAGCGCCACACGGAAGGAGTACTTCCTCTCTTCCATCTTTCTCCAGGATTCCTCGGTCAGAATCGGCTCGTAGATGACATCTTCTGAATGCAAAAGCTTCGCCATGGCTACAATCTCTCCTTCAGTTCGTCAAGCGCCTCTCTAGTAATCACCAAGCCGTCGTAGCGCAGAATGTCATACACGTTCAATCCCGCGCTGGCCAAGCACTTCACTCTCGGGAGGTTGGAGAAGGACTTCTTGACTGCCTGATTATACTCATCCTTTCCTACGACCACCAGTGTCGACGAACTCATCCCCAGCCTTTCGAGGAGCGCCAATGCCCTCCGTGTCTTCGGAGTATCGAACGCCAGATGATCGATAAGGGCGACGTTACCACCCGCAGCGCGGTCGGACATCGCCGACACCAGAGCGCCACGCAACATTTTCTTGGTTAGCTTGATGTGGTAGGTCTTGGGCTTTGGCCCAAACACCGTTCCGCCCCCTACCCACACCGGTGAACGCCTGGAACCGGCACGCGCACGCCCGGTCCCTTTCTGACGCCATGGCTTTGCCCCACCGCCGCTGACCTCTCCACGCGTTTTAGTGGAGCTCGTCCCTTGCCTGCGGTTTAGACGCTGCATGCGCACGGTCCGATATAGAAGATCAGCGTTGACCTTCGCCCCAAACAGGCGTTCATCCAGCTCGACTACCTGGGGATCACTCGCGCCATCCATCACATATTGTTTAGCTTCGACCATTGCTCTTCCTCAACTGCAACATTGTTCCTCGCGCCCCGGGTGTCGACCCCTTGACCACTACTAGGTTCTTTTCCACGTCGACCCGCACCACTTTGAGCGACTTGATCGTCACACGATGATTCCCCATCTGCCCAGGAAGTTTCTTCCCCTTGACGACACGCCCCGGATTCACGCAGTTACCGACTGATCCCGGGCGGCGATGGAAGTGCGAGCCGTGCGACTTCGGGCCACCAGCAAAATCCCAGCGCTTGATAACGCCCTGAAAACCGAGCCCGCGAGAAGTTCCGATAACGTCAATCTTGTCTCCCTCAGAGAAGATCCCAACATCCAAGCGATCGCCGACTTTGTACTGTGTCGGGTCGTCGACGCGCGCCTCGAACAGATGACGATGTGGCGCAACACCCGCCTTGCTGAAGTGTCCGCGCAGGGGTTTCGTAACCTTCCGCTCGGGAACCTCATCGTAACCGAGCTGAAGGGCATTGTACCCATCGGACTCCATGGTCTTCACCTGCACGACTGTGCAGGGTTGTGCCTCGATCACCGTTGTGCCAACAGCGCAGCCATCCATGAACAACTGCGTCATACCTATCTTTCGCGCTAGAATTCCCAGGGCCATCCGCCTACAACCTCCGCTTTTCTTAGAGCTTTATCTCGATATCGATCCCGGTGGGGAGCTCGATGTCCATCAGGGCATTGATCGTCTCCGAGGTCGGTTCCTTAATGTCAAGCAGGCGGGAGTGAATCCGCCGTTCGAAATGCTCCATCGATTTCTTGTTGACATGGGGAGACCGCAGAACCGTATAGACCCGCCGCTCCGTAGGAAGTGGTATTGGCCCAGAGATCTTGGCTCGGGTCTCTTTCGCCGAGTCGACAATCTTCTTCACCGAGCTATCGACCAACTCATGGTCATAACCCCGCAACTTAATCCTAATCTTCTCTCTTGCCATCTTCAGTAACCTCGACTCTTGATTATCTTCTCTCTCATTCCCACCGGTACCACTTCATAGCGGGTCACGCGCAGCGTGTACATCGCCCTTCCCTGCGTCAATGACCGCAGCCGCGTCGCATACCCGAACGTCTCCGCCAACGGGACTGCAACATAGGCGATCTGAACCGTTTCCCGTGACCGAAGCTCCCGAATCTCGCCTCGTCGACGCGCCAGATCCTCCAACACCTCTCCCAGGTATTCACCGGGGGTGACAACCTCCCCCTCCATGATCGGCTCCAGAAGGTCAAAATTCCCCACACTATAAGCCTTATGGATTGCGACGGCGACCGCCGCTCGAAAAGCAACCTCGGATGAATCCACAGGATGATTGGATCCCCCAATTAAGGTGGCTCCAATATCGGCTAAAGGATAACCGGCGAGGGGGCCGTTTGTCAACGTCTCCCTCACTCCGCTTTCGATCGCGGAACGATATTTTCGTGGAATGTCTGTCTCCTGCGCCTTATCGGTGAAGGAAAACCCGTTCCCACGCGCAAGCGGGCTCAGCTCGACGATCACATGCGCATACTGACCACGCCCGCCGATCTGCTGATCGAACGTCCCCTCGACCGTGATCGACTCGCTGAGCGTCTCGTGATACGCCACCTGCGGCTCACCGACATGGGCGATGACGCCCAATTCTTCGCGCAATCTGCGCATGAGGACCTCAAGATGAAGTTCTCCCATGCCGGCGATCACCGTCTGATTGGTCGTCTCATCGAAGCGAACGCGAAACGTCGGATCCTCCAATGCCAGCTTCTCGAGCGCCTCGTTCAGGATCCCCTGCTCCGCCTCCGTGCGCGGCTCAATGGCGATGAACACTACGGGCTCGGGGAACTCTATCTTCTCCAAGAGGATAGGGTGTTCCTTGTCGCAAAGCGTATCCCCGGTGGAGATCGGCGTCGAACCGACGACGGCAGCGATATCGCCCGCTTGCATCCGCGTAAGGGGTGTGCGCTGGTTGGCGTGCATGCGGAAGATCTTGGTGATGCGCATTCCTTTGCCCGTGGAGCGATTGAACGCGTGTCCGCCGGCCTTTACCCGCCCGGAGTAGACGCGAACAAAGACCAACCGACCGGCGTACTGGTCGGTCACCACCTTGAACGCCAGTGCGGAGAACGGTTCATCCGGGGATGCCTCGCGGGACTCGCCGCTCTCGACGTCGCGCACAGGGGGGACATCGAGCGGCGAAGGAAGATAGCGTAGGACCGCGTCCAAGAGTGGCTGCACGCCCTGATTATGAAATGCCGATCCACCGAGGACGGGAACGTATCCCCGATCGATGCAGGCGTGCCTCAGCGCGGCGTGAAACGACGCGGGCGCTACATCACCGCTCGTCAGGTACTCTTCCATGACGCGGTCGTCGGCGTCGGCCACGCGCTCGATCATCCGCTCGCGGTAGTGTTCGACATCGCCTGCAATCGCCCCCGGCACAGGGCGCAGCTCGTAGTGCTCGCCCTTGCTATCCTCGTCCCACACGATCATCCGGCGGGAGAGGAGGTCGACCATTCCCCGCAGGCGGCGATCCTCATCGCGGTAGGGAAGCTGTAGTGGGACAACGACCACACCAAGGCGCTCCTCGATCATGTCCAGTGTCTCGACGTAGCTTGATTCCACGCGGTCGAGCTTGTTGACGAAGGCGATGCGGGGAATGTGGTAGTGATCGGCCTGTCGCCAGACGGTCTCCGACTGCGATTCCACCATCTCCACGCCGGAGAAGATGACTATCCCTCCGTCGAGAATGCGCAGGGCACGTTCGACCTCCGCTGTGAAGTCAACGTGCCCCGGTGTATCGATGATGTCTATCCTGTGCTCGCGCCAGAAACAGGTCGTGGCCGCCGAGGTGATGGTAATCCCTCGCTCGCGCTCCTGCGCCATCCAGTCCATTTCGGTGTCGCCCTCATGGACCTCGCCCATCTTGTGCGTGCGGCCGGTGTAATAGAGGATCCGCTCCGTGGTCGTCGTCTTCCCGGCATCGATGTGGGCCATGATGCCGATGTTTCGCACCCGCTCCATGGCTACAGATTCGTTATCGACAGAAACATCACTGGGCATAGAGACCCTCTCCGTTAGAAAATGTTAGTTTGGACAGAGACTCGGGGATCAGCTACCAGCGATAGTGAGCGAATGCGCGGTTTGCCTCAGCCATGCGGTGAACGTCCAGCCTCTTGTTGTACGCCTTCCCTTCCTTGTGCGCAGCATCCATGATCTCCGAGGCGAGGCGACCGCCCATCGTGTTTCCACTGCGATCGCGCGCCGCTGCTACAATCCAGCGCAGGGCCAGTGCGATCTGTCTGTCCTGCGGCACTTCGTACGGGACCTGATAGTTTGCTCCACCGACGCGTCTGGTACGAACCTCCAGTCGCGGTGAGCAGTTGGCCAGAGCTGCGTTGAACACCTCGAGAGGTGCTTCGTCGCCGCGCTTGTTGATCCGCTCCAATGCGTCATAAACAACCTTCTCCGCCACTGACTTCTTGCCATCATGCATGACGTAATTGATCAGCTTTGCGAGGAGCTGGCTGTTGTACTTGATGTCCGCTTTGACATCTCGACCAGGTAATTGCATGTTTCCTCCTAGCTCCCCTTCTTGGCTCCGTACTTCGAGCGGCCCTGCTTGCGCCCTTCAACACCCTCGGCATCCAGGCTTCCACGAACGATGTGATAGCGCACTCCTGGCAAGTCCTTGACACGACCGCCGCGAACCATGACGATCGAGTGTTCCTGCAAGTTGTGTCCCTCGCCACCGATGTAGGCCGTGACCTCTTTGCCGTTGCTCAAGCGGACACGTGCCACCTTTCTCAGTGCTGAGTTCGGTTTCTTCGGGGTGCGTGTATAGACACGCGTGCATACCCCACGCTTCAACGGACTCCCACCGAGTGCCGGAGCCTTGCTTTTCTTCGTCTTCGGCTTTCGCCCCAACCTGATAAGCTGATTAATAGTCGGCATATTCACTCTCCAAATCGTTATGGATTATAGATTCCTTAACAAAACCTGTCAAGCGGCTTCCTCTTTCTGTTGCTGCTCACGCAGAATGCGTGCGCCATCCTTGGTGTACTTAAAGCCAGTCCCCGACGGGATTCTCTTCCCGACAATGACGCTTGGCTTCAGGCCATCCAGATTATCGACTTCTCCGCGCAGCGCCGCCTCCGAGAGGACCTTCGTGGTCCGTTGGAACGATGCCGCGGAGAGCCATCCCTTCGTCTGCAGCGCCGCCTTGGAGATACGCAGCAGCTCGCGCTCACCGCTTGGAAGGCGCTTCGCCACCAAAGGGATCTTCAGCGGCTCTCCTCCACGGGTGATGGTTATCGACTCCACCCCCTCGCGCTGCGCGCTGCGCAACAACTCAGCGGTGAAGACATCCCCTTTTGCGGCGATCAGCTTCCCTTTATGGACAACGTCCTCCACAAAGGTCTCCCCAATGGCGGCGGAACGCATCCGCTCCGCAGTTTGGTTCCACGCCACAAGGTCGCGCAGTTCCTTCTGGAATACCTCGAGGAGAACAAGGTCGTTGATATGGAAGCGAGAATCCCCCGTGTCCGTGACGCGCACGTTGTTTAGTATCTGTCTGATGATCACTTCCAGGTGCTTGTCGTTTATGTCAACTCCTTGCACCTTATACACCTTGTGAATCTCCGTTAGGAAGTACTCACGCGCCTTGTTCACTCCGGCAAGATCGAGGAGCATATGGGGAGCGACAACCCCCTTGGTGAGGAGGTCTCCCTTCTTGACCTTGTCGCCAGCACGCACTGTTGCCATCTGATCGATCTCAACTTCACTCTTGGCGCGCACGGTAAGTCTCGTTATCTCTCCATCGATCTCGACCTTCTCTACCTGTAGGAGATTAATTCCACTGACCTCCACGTTTACTAGATTATCACCAGCACGCACCTTCTCTCCATGCCCGACGGCCGGTGACACATTCGATGTCAATGGGAAGCGGAGGAACCGACCTTCTGGGTTGTAGATGACGATCCGGTCTTCGAGTAGAAGAACCGTGCCCGTGGATTCGGAGGAGATGAAGATCGGTTTAGAACGCGATGTAAGCTGCCTTCCGGCCTTCACGGAGGATCCGGGCTCGACCATCATGCGCGCGCCATAGGCGATCTCGTACTCCGATTTCTCCCCTTCTTTATCGATTACGCTAAATACCCTATCATTCTCTTCCGATATCTCGATCACCCCGGAGCGATCGGCGAATACCGGTTCAATGTTGAATCTCTCGGTGATGGGATCATTCTCTGAGACGACATCCCCTTCTTTAACCGATGGCGTTGCCCCACGCGGGAGGATGTACGACCGATCCCCCGCATTGGCGTCGATGACGAGCATCTCCTTGTGTTCTTCACCATCGATGATGAACACCTCTCCAGAACATGGGCTCCCGCCAGTAATCAGCTTCTGAGGGCTCACTTCTTCTCCCTCGGCAGCCGGTTCCAGCGCTGAAGGGACTTGAATAACCCGCTGGTCACCGATGACCTCCACCAGGTCTTTTCCCGTTTCAAGAGGGGTGATCGAGTCAACGTAACCATCCAGCGGGGAGATTCCGGCCTGCGCGCTCTTCATCGTATTGCGTGCTTCGAATAGTTCTTCCGCACGCGGAAGCCCCTGCGTGATGTCCTCTCCAGCGACACCGCCGGTGTGGAACGTACGCATCGTGAGCTGCGTTCCCGGCTCTCCCACCGACTGAGCGGCGATCACCCCGATTGCCGTCCCCAGCTCCACCGGAGCGTGCGTGCTCATGTCATACCCGTAGCACTTCTGGCAGACACCGTTTATCGATTCACAGACCATGGGCGAGCGGATGACGATCTGTGGACGTACATTGATACTCTTGATCTTCGCGTCCTTCAGAGCCTGCATAAGCCGCGGGGTGATCAGTTCATCCGCCTTAACAATGACCATCCCTGTCTTGGCGTCGTGCACGTCGTCGACGCACTTCGTCCCCACGAGGTGCTCCGATCCTTTCCCGGACACCGGGATAACAGCCTCCAACTCCCCGACAAGATCAGCCATCTCGCGATCAATCCACTGCTCCGCCTCGACGATAACCTCACCGCTACGCGGATCAATGATCGGCCGGCTCGTCACGCGGCCATAGATGCGCATCTCGATCGGTTCCATGATATCATGCTTGCTGAACCGCAGCGGATCGATATCCACTCCCTGTGTGGTCCCGCAGTCATACTCACGAACGATCATGTCGGATGTGGCATCGACAAGGCGCCGCGTCAGGTACCCGGAGTCCGCGGTCTTCAGTGCCGTATCGGCAGCCCCTTTCCGTCCGCCGTGGGTGGAGATGAAGTACTCCATCATGTCCAGCCCCTCGCGGAAGTTGGAGACGACCGGTCGCTCGATGATCTCCCCCGATGGCCCGGCCATCGGCCCGCGCATTCCGCATAGCTGCTTCACTTGGTCCGGACCACCGCGAGCACCAGAGTTGACGATACCGTATACGGCGTTGTACTTGTGCTGTCGCAGGTTCTCCATCGTCGCATCCTCAACCGCATCGACCGTACGCCGCCACACGCGTATCACCGCACGCTTGCGCTCTTCCTCGGTCGCCAATCCTACCTGGAACATCTTCTGAATGCGCTTTACGATGGCGTAGGACTGCTTGACGATCGCCTCTTTCTCAGAAGGGATCAGGCAATCCTTGATGGAGATCGTCAGGCCAGAGAGCATGGCGTACTTGAATCCCAGGTCTTTCAGGTCATCGAGCACCTCTGAGGTCTTCTTCCAGCCAAAGCGGTGGTGACACTCCTTGATAATGCTCTTGATCGCTCGCCGATCCATGATGCGCCCGTAATCGCGAATTTCCTCCGGGAAGATCTCGTTCATCTGTGCGCGCCCGAGCGTCGTATCGATGATCTTCCCGTCGATACGAATCTTCACCGGTGCGTGCAGGTCGAGGATCCCCTCCTCCTGCGCCCGCCACGCCTCGTCGATGTCGCGGAAGTACTTCCCCGCTCCGGGGGCATCGTTGTCGAGGAGCGTGAGGTAGTAGTAGGCGTAGATCGGATCCTGAGTCGGGAGGCTGAGTGGCTCCCCGTGCGCCGGCGAAAGAATATTGCGCGGCGCCGCCATCAGTTCCCTCGCCTCAGCGATCGCCTCGGGAGACAGCGGAAGGTGCACCGCCATCTGGTCACCATCGAAGTCCGCGTTGTACGGCGTGCACATGAGAGGATGCAGATGAATCGCATCGCCGTCGACGAGAACCGGCTCAAAGGATTGTATCGAGAGTCGATGCAGCGTCGGTGCGCGATTGAGAAGAACAGGGTGATCCACAATCAGCTTCTCCAGGATGTCCCACACCTCGGGCATCCCCCCAAGCAGCGCCTTGTTCTTGATCTCATCGAAATCGGAGAACGTCGTCGTCTCCAGATAGTGGAGGATGAACGGCTTGAACAGCTCGAGGGCCATCTTCTTCGGCAGGCCACACTGCGACATCTTGAGCTTCGGGTCGACGACGATCACCGCGCGTCCCGAGTAATCGACACGGCGTCCAAGCAGGTTTCGTCGCAGGCGTCCATGCTTTCCATGGATCCTCTCGGAGAGCGATTTGAGCGGACGATTGTCACGGCCGCGGATCGGGCTCTCCTTCTTCTCGTTGTGGATCAGAGCGTCGACCGCCTCCTGTAGCATGCGCCGCTCGTTGCGCAAGATGACCTCCGGCGCCCCCATGTCAATCAGCTTCTTCAACCTGTTGTTCCGGTTGATGATCCGCCGATAAAGGTCGTTGAGGTCGGTTGTGGCGAACTTTCCACCCTCGAGTTGGATCATCGGCCTCAAGTCAGGAGGAAGGACGGGGATGATATCGAGGATCATGTCCTGTGGGTTGTTCCCCGAGTCGCGTATCTGATCGACCACTTCCAGGCGCTTTACCAGACGTCGACGATTTCCCATCGCCCGTTCGTGCTCCAGCTCCGCACTCATTTGCTCATGAAGCTTGTCAAAGTCAAGTTCTTCGAGCAGGCCCTTGATTCCCGCTGCACCCGTGGCAGCGACAAATCCATCGGGATAGACCCGTTCATAGGCGCGCTTCTCAAGGAACGTAATGCGATCTCCCGCCTGTCGCGGGAACGCCGGATTTCTCACCTTTGTGATCAGGTAGACAAGGCTGTCCAGGATCTCACGATCGATCGGTTCCCCCGTCACGTCGGCCCCGTATCTATCCATGAGCATGTCAAATGCTGTCTTGGAGCAGAGTTCTCCCACCGGCCGGTCGGCAATTATTGCACCCGCCTCGACTTCATCTCCGTCCTCAACTCTGAGATCGACGTCACCCACCAGCGGGTACTCCTGCGATCCGATAACAACGGCATGCGAGCTCTCTTGGTTGGTGAGCGTCCGCTCTTCCAGCGTTACCCGTCCCGCTTCCGTGGCCACGACCTTTGGCGCTTCATCCACAAAGTACGCCTGTTCCACGGTGAAATCATACGCGCTACCTAAGATATCAACTTCCGAGGAATAGAGAGTCTCTCCTGGGCGTACATCGCGCGATTGCGAGGATGTGACCAGATACAGCACCTGCTCAACAGGCTCCGTCTCGTAATAGGCGATCCGCTGGAGTTCCTTCTTCTTCATCCCCAACAGTCGAGCGAGAAGGCTAGAGACGCCCTTTAAAAACCAGAAGTGGACCACTGGGCTGGCTAGCGAGATGTGGGCCATGTTCACACGGCGCACGGAAGAATCGGTCACAAGGACGTGACACTTCTCGCACGTAATCCCTTCGTACTTCTTCCCTTTGTACTTACCGCAGGCACACTCATAGCTGTTCTCCGGGCCGAAAATCTCCTCTGCATAGAGCCCACCCTTCTCCGGGCGGTGTGTGCGATAGTTGATCGTCTCCGACTCCGTAACCTCGCCATGAGACCACCGCAGCATGTCCGCCGGAGATGCCAGTTGCAGCTTAATCCGTTTGATGTCATCGCCAGAAATCAATAGGCTCACCTCGCGCTTGCGTACATTCTCATTCTTTAGAAGCACCGCACCCGTACAAAAAGGTCCCGCCAGCAACGGGACCGCCACCACGTTCAACTACTCATCTATCTGATAGGGAGACACCAATCGCTCACTCCTCGGTCTCTGTCGCCGTGGATTCCCTGTTCTCTCCAATTCTGCCCGCATAATGTGTGATGTAGTACCCGCTTCCCTTAGTGGATCACGCCTATGTGCGGCGCGAGCCGTTTAACCTCTTCGCTTCCACACCCCGGGCAACTAACTGTGGTGCCCTCTCCATTTTGTTATCGAGACCTTGAAGACCGCCTTGCAGTTGTCACACTCATGACGGTAAAAAGGCATACGCCCCCTTCTTCCCTCCACGGGGGTTTTCGTTCAGCTCAGCTCTATCTCTTTCTTTGACGTACGTTATCCAACAAACATCTACGGCGCCAATCGAACAGTATACTCTATTGCGCCAGTTTTTCAACCGCAGGAGTGATGTGCCCCTCCAGGGGAGAAGAAAGACGGCAGGAGAAGCAATTTTTTCCTATTTCCTTCAACGAACGAAAGGGAAAGACGTTCAATTGCTGCGTCTCGTCATCGTTTTCAAATCGGTAGCTGACGGGAACGGCTACCAGATGTGAAGCATCACTATGCGTCGCAGTGATGCGCCCGGCAAGGCTGATTATCTCCTCTATTTCGCGCGGTGACTTGCTGGCCCAATCGGTACGTACAAGGGTCATCGGCCCAGCGTGGGTGGGAAGATAGACGCGCAAATCCTGCGGCAAGAAGTACGTCTGCAGCGTCCTTTTTTCTCTCTCGTCCAGCGCCAGGACCATCTTCACATCCGGAGAGCGCTTGTAGTAAACACTGAACTCTAGCAATTTTAGCGTGTTGAGGGTAAACACCTCCTCAGAAAACAGGTTCTCGAGCCTTTTTCCGAATCCGGAGAGGGTCAACTTGCAGCGCGGATAGAAACCCACTTCGTTTTTCACATCCAGGTCCAGGGCACTTCCCCAGTCCAGTAAACGATCCGTTTGCCCATCGCGTAGGTCGCCGAGAAGATCGCGATCCACCCAGCCCTTGATCTCGGGGATGGTCTGCGGAAGTAGTCGGGCGGAGAGAGGGCGCAGGACAAGGCCTCTGATTCCAAGGTCCTCGGTGATGCGCTCCATCTCCTGCTCGGCGAGCCCCTGATGCCCCACGACCTCACCGGTGATAATGAACTCAGCATTGAGCCGTTGCATGAAACGAATCGCACGGGAGAGCATTAGCGTGCGACAGCTTAGGCAGCTACGTAAGAGAGAGAAAGACTGACCTGGAAGGATGTTTACCAACCTGCGATAGTCCTTCTTTAAGGACTGAGTGCGAAACACGGTCCCCGGCCACTCATTCTTGATAAGCTCACGCAGTCCATCGACCTCTTCGAAGAACGGCGAGCGAAAGTGTAACAGGAAGATCTTGTCGACCGCTGGCGATCGCTGCACCAGCCGTGCCGCCACCCGGCTGGCCAAACTACCCGAAAACAAGGCGAGTGCTGTTACCACGGGATATTCCTGGCCATTTTCCTCCCCTATCGCCTTGGCTCGATCAACCCATAGTCTCCATCTTGCCTATGATAGATGACACTTACCGCATCTGTTTCAGCGTCGATAAACACCAAGAAGCTCTTCTCAAGGGCATCGAGCTGCATGGCAGCTTCCTCTGGCGTCATCGGTTTCTGAAAGTACGTCCATGTACGGATGATCTCGCGGTGAAGGCTTTTCTGTTCACTCTCATCCACTTCGTGTACTGGAACATTGGTCCCGCGATCGTTGAGGTGATCCTTGTACTTCACCAACTGTCGCTTGAGCTTGTCGATCGCTTTATCGACCGAGGCGTACATATCAGAGGATTCTTCCTGAGCCTTGATCAACTTTCGGTTCGTCAAGTGGGCGTGAAAATCGGCGATCTGCCGCTCCTTCTCCACAGATAAGACCACATCGATGCTGATGATCCTATCAAAGTAGCGACTGAGCCTCTCTGTCTTGTTCAACACGTACTCGCGCAGCATGTCACTCGGTCCGGTATGTCGCTCAACGATCTTTACCTTCATGCCCCCTCCTTCACACGATCTTATTGTAGCCAGATCGGGGGGGGGAGTCAACGCTTGTGCCGCCTAAATGCAGACTCACAGGTTCTTCTACTGCTCTCCCAGTTGAACAAGGCGAGCATGGAGTATGACCTTAATGCGGTGCAGATCAGCGAGGGCGAGATCGGGCTGGAAGAGGCCAAACTCGCGCGCGACAAACGCCTTGAGATTGCTGTGGTAGTGCATCTTCCCGCTGCGCCGTTCGCGCACGAGAAGGCCCATATCGAGGAAGTCGCGCGGGGGATCATTGTCGATCACGCCACGCGCGCAGTTCGTCCACGCAGCGATCTGGTCGACTGAATAGGATATGGGCGCGTGTCCGATGACAAAACCGAGGATTCTTCGGTGCAGGATGTTCTTTCTTGCCACACGGCCAACTATTCGCTCGATGTGCCGCTCGACAGCATCCGGAAGCTCGATTGACTGCTCAGGCGACGCCGTAACAGATGATTCGATGTCGATCACCCCAACTGGCGCAGCAGTGGAGACGTGCTCTCCATTCACTGCCACAGGGCGCACCGAGTAGCTGGGGCCAGGGGCGCTCGATCTGGCCCCTCCAGGGTGCTCGACGGAGTGGACGATCGCCTTGCTGATGTTCTGCACATCGGGGTAGGACGGCGGCGGCACCTCCACCTTGATGTATCCGAGGGTGCGGGCGATCCCCTCCAGGCGGGCGATCGTTTCGTCCTTCTTCAGTGCCTCAGATTCGAGGTGATCGAGTTGTTCCTCTAGCTGATCGATGCGGGTCTTCTTGCCCTTCCCAAGCTTTGCGTGCTCTATCGCCTCGATGATTGCCTGGCTAACCTGCTTTAACTCCGGTGTGATGACAACCTCAAGCGAGGGAGTGAACCCGGCGTGGAACGTCTCCCGCTCGCGCACGTAGATCGGGATGACGCTATCTCCGTTCAGATAAACGCACTCGCCGGTGGACAGGGCAGTGATGATCTCCTTGGTCTCCGCCTTCCGCCAGGGGAGGAGTTCAGAGTAAACGCGCATGTCGACCTCGTGCACCACACGGTGGAGGAAGAGCATCCCCGCCTGGCTGAGCACATCCTTATCGACCTTGGCGCTGCGCTGGGAGATGACGATCGCCCCTAACCCTCGCTTCCGACCGCGCAGAGCGATGCGCGCGATCAGCTCCTTGAGCTCGGTCTTCACCCCCTGCGGGATGAACTCGTGCGCCTCCTCGATCCCGATGATGTATGGATGCCGTAGCCTTCCAGCAAGGGTCCACAGCGCACTCAAGTATTCCTGGAGGAACGCTGTCCGCTCTTCAGAGAGAAAGCCAGAGAGGTCAACAACGATGGGGATGTTCTTCTCCATGCTGATCTGCGCGATCTCCTGTGCGCAATTCTCGTCGACCTCGATCTCCACGCCCTCACCGCGCCCGACAACCAACACCTCGTACTTCTCCTTCAGGCCAAAGTACTCGCCATCGATATCAATTATGGAAAGCGGATAATTGTTGTGCAGAAGCTCCTCGAAGATGACCCCAGCCGTGTTCGACTTTCCCGATCCGCGTATCCCGAGGATAGCAATGCACTGGCCGATTATATCCTCCAGATCGAGATCGAGGTCGCTGCTAATTGAGAGTGGAATTCCCATGGTGCATGGCGAGAGGTTCTCTCAGCCGTGATCTCCCCTTTCATTGCTTGATTTAGGGAGAGACTAGCACCGTACGCATGATTGTCACAGGGCGCATGTCCTATCTCAGGCGGTCTTCCTTCCCCTTCGCCTCATTTGCGAGAAGGTCCATCGCCGCAGCGATCGCCTCGTCACGAGTTCCGATCTCCCCTGCGAGAATGCGGTCGTGAACCGCTTCCAAGACCTTTCCCAAGCGCGGTCCAGGTCGAGCGCCCATCGCGATCAACACGTGCCCATCGACCAGCGCCCGTGCCTTCTTCAGATCGCACACGCGCTCCATGTGGTCGACAACACGCAGCATCTCCTGCAGGATTGGGACCCATCCAGACGACTTATGCGCGCAGGCCTCACAGTCAGCGACCAGCACCTGTAACAGGTCAAAAAACAATGGATAGCGCTCGCGCAGGCTACGCCCAGCCTGGTTCTCCCCTTCGCTTACGAAGCGCACCTGCTTACCGCGCCCCATCTTTGGAAAATCAGCGATGCGCATGTGATTCTTTACCAAGAAGACCAGGCGCGCGATATCGTGCTTGCTCATGCGCAGACGAGAGCCGATCCTGCGCGTCATACGCGCACTGATCGCATCGTGTCCGCCCATGTTTACCCCATCGTTTCGAATTAGCGCCTTTGGCTTTCCGATGTCGTGCAAGAGGATCGCTAGCTTCACGAGCGAGTCGAGAACGAACTGGTCACTGATGCGTAGAGCAAGGAGCGTGTGCACATACACATCCCCCTCCGGGTGGTAGTCCTCCGGCTGCAGAACGCCCTTCATCGCTACCACCTCGGGGAGGATGTGCTCAAGCAGTCCAAACTGATCAAGAAGCTCGATCCCCCGCGCTGCAGCGGGGGTGGCGAGCATTCGCAGGAGCTCGTCGCGAATCCGCTCCCACGAGATCGACTCTATCTTGTCAGCGTTTGCAGCGATCGCCGCCGCAGTTGCCGGATCGATGACCCCGTCGATTCGGCAGGCAAAACGGATCGTGCGCAGCATGCGCAGGTAATCCTCGGCTAAGCGCACCTGCGGATCTCCGATCGCCCGAATCAGCCCGGCCTTCAAGTCCTCGATCCCACCGACCAGGTCGATCACCGCGCCATCGCGCGTCGCGGCGAGGCCGTTAATCGCCAGGTCGCGCCGCTTGACGTCACCAGCTAGGTCACGCACCAACTCGACCTTGCCCGGCCAGCGCCCGTCGTAGTCGCCCTCGGTGCGGAAGGTGGCAACCTCATACTGCTGAGAGTCCGGCGCGGCGATGACCAACACCCCGAATTCCTCCCCCACGCCGACGATCGGACGGTCGCGAAAGAGGCGCCGCACCTCCTGTGGAAGCGCGGATGTAGCGATATCCACCTCACGAGCGGAGAACGGGACGGATGGCTCGATGATCGACCTCACGGCATCGCGGACGATACCCCCGATCAGGACCGCCTCGTAGCCAGCAGCAGTCAAGCGATCGAGGATCTCTCGCGCAAACGGATGTCTCTTGAAGATCTCGTCAGTATCGATGTGATAGTCGTTATTCATGGCAAGTCGACTATACCTAGCGGAGAAGACCGAGCGCAAGGAGCATGCTCAAGGCCCAACGGTATTCCAATCCTCCCCTTTTCACCCAGCCTGATCCGATCTTGTATAAGCCCTCCCTTCGACGGTATTTTCTCATCGAAAGATGAGTATGAGCCCGTGAGGTATTAAGTCTTGGATTCAACTTCCAAGTGCAACTGTCAAAAGGGTATGTGTGGAGAAGAATACTTCATACGGGGTTTGAAAGCCAAGTGTCTTCCTTGGACGATGATTGAGCCGCTCCATCGCCTGCTCGATCTCTTCCCTGGTAACTCCTGTCAGCTCCCTGTCTTTGGGAAAGTACTGACGAATTAACCCGTTTGTGTTCTCGTTCACCCCTCTCTCCCATGATGAGTACGGATGAGCAAAGTAAACCTTGATCCCTAATTCATCTGTAATCTGCTCATGCTCTGCCATCT
>CAJVYM010000014.1 GCA_913009415.1 uncultured bacterium | reverse complement strand
TACTTGACCAAGCGCCTGTAAAACGCTACCTTTGTTCATACGGTGGCCTCCTTTTTCTTTTCTTTCGACAGCTTTACCGCTGCCTGAGGCCATCGTCAAGTTTTAACAACCAGGGGGACACTTCCTCAATGCCAACGTATAGATACTTTAAGGTGTTGGGTAGACCATAATAACTGATTCCCACAGTAGGGCTAACCGTGAGAGATCCTAGCGGGAACCTTAGCTGAACTAGTCCCCACGTGTTTCCCCAAGGGAAAGCTATCTGCTGCAGTTTAATAGCGACTCGCGGCACTTGAGCACGAGGAGTAGCCACAATGATGAACATGAGGCAAAGCAATACGCCTACTATCAGAACGATCTTCTTCATAAAATCTCCTTAACATCGATTTTCGCGCGAACTTTGGGCTAATGATTTTGGCTGATTGGTGTGCATCTGTCTAGCGTCTCAATCCCGCAAGAGGCCATACTAACTGCTTTGCCTTCCTTGTCGCAGCTTGGCATACCGTAGACGGATGTTAGTACGTATGACGGTTTGAGTAAACCATCCAACTGTTAGAACACAAACAATGAGTTTCTTCCTTCACCAGTATGAACGCACAAGTTATGTGCTAATTCCGGCCAGTTCAGCATATTGACGTTTTAGCACAATTGCTCCTCGCGAGGGATGCATGTCAATGATTAAGTTTTATGTTTCGAGAACTTGACATGTAAGCGTCATAGCATATAATATTATCCATGCGCGATACTAGCTTCTTTAGGCTCATCCTGAGAACGACTGGCAACAGCGCTACGAAGCCCTGCGTGCCTCGTTCGTAGAACGCTTGCCCACAACAGCTGCCTGGCCCTGGAGGATCTAACCTTGTCCTGAAGTTTCGGTAGCATCCCACTGTCGGTCAAATGTTATATCGCTGTGACGGTTATACCCGCGCGAAAATCGGTGCTTAACCAAGTAGCGGATGTGCGATTGAGCTCCTCCATCATTCATTGGATAATTTACTCTAAGACAAGGAGCACCGTTGACTCAGAGAAGATCTGTGCTTACCTAAAAAAACAGATCTTGGGTTCCAACCCCTGCTTTACCTCCTTCTGTTCGGGATACACAAATCATATTATACCACTAGCATCAAGAAATATGAAGTGGTTCTCTAGTGTCTTATGTGGAGAGTCGTGGCACCAGGCAAGCCTCCGCCATAACTACCTCGATCTCGCGCCTGGCTCTCCAGACATGACGGTACGAGCCAGACCGCGCGGGCAGTCTCAATAACCTCTCCGCTCATTTGAGCGAGTCGGGCGACCGTCCGAGCGCGCTAAAGGCGATCCAGGAGGCAGTGAAGATGCTCAGGCGTCTGGCGAAAGCCAATCCAACACGGTACGAGCTAGATCTCGCGCGGAGCCTGGACAACCTCACTTTCCTACAACGAGAGTATTGACACACTCCCGGCGGGAAGAGCAATCTGTAAGACAGTTGTTGCGCCAGTTCATAGGAAGCTGCAACTAAAGGTTCCTTCTGTTACGAATTCAGATGCACCTATTTTCGGATTGGTGTGCGTAAGGGACATGCCGTAGCAGCATCTTGGGCCATATTCATAACGCTCATATACGCTGCGTGACATCGCCTTAAGGCCAGCTCGCGCCATGAGTAACCCTATCGTTAGCCAGCAAGCTGCTTAATCTGTCTCAGCATGGTCGACACCGAATCTCCACAACGCTTTCACCCTCTTTTCATAACCGCAGGGTACCGTGACAGTTGCGTTTTGACCTAACACAGAGGGGGTAATTGGATGAAGAAGCAAGTGATAAGCATTTTGTTGTTAGCAGGCGCGATGACACTCAGTGGACTGATCGTGATAGCCGGAGGATCAATGGGATGGCAGAGCGAAAGCGCCTTGCCGATTCACCGCAGCGAATTCTGCCGAGAGGCGATGATGGAAGAGCTGGGAGTCCCTAAGGAGGAGATCGATCAATTGAAAGCAAGATCCGTAAGGGTCACCTCCGGGCCCAGTCACCGGTAGAGAGTAGGGCTTATGGCCGTTCGCCAGTTGGAGCGAGGCCTGTCATTCGCCCTCAGGTCTCGCTCTCTAGTATGGACCTATCCCTTGTGATGTGCGGCATCGTGCCTCGCTGTATAATGGGTATGAATTCTCACTGCAAGAAAAAGGCATACCATGCGCTTACGAATCAACCAGATCTCGGTCAAACTGGATTATGAGAAGCAGGACGTGCTCGCAACGATCGCTCGGCTACTGATCTGCCGTGAGGAGGAGCTCGATCGGCTTGTCCTCTTACGCAAATCGATCGATGCTCGCGGCAAGGACGTGCCGCCCCGCTTCGTGCTGTCGGCCGAGGTTGACTATCTCGGTGAGGCCACACCGCCGCTTGCGCCGGGGCGTATTGATCTGGCCGCCCCGCCAGTACCAATACCAGTGATCCCGCACATCGCACCGAGGGAGCATCGCCCGATAGTGGTTGGAGCGGGGCCAGCCGGTTTGGTGGCGGCGCTGACGCTCGCCGAAGCTGGATGGAAACCTCTCCTCATCGAGAGGGGAGCGGATGTCCAAGTTCGTAGCGACCAGGTAGAGATGTTCTGGCAGGAGGGGGTCCTTAACCTCGACAGCAACGTTCTCTACGGCGAAGGTGGCGCCGGGCTCTTCTCCGATGGTAAGCTGACCGCACGTTCCAAGGACCGAGGCGCGATTCACCGCCTTTTTCAGATTCTGGTCGATTGTGGTGCCTCGCCCGATATCCTGATTGACGCCGAACCGCACCTCGGGAGTGATGTGCTTAGCCGAATCATCCCTACGCTGCGGAACCGAATCCAAGAACTCGGAGGCGAAGTTCGGTTTGGCGCGCACCTCGAGGGCCTGCACATCGAAGACGGCGCGTTGCGCGGCGTTACGGTCTCAGGCGAGGAGATCGCGACCGACCAGTGTTTCCTCGCCACCGGGCACAGCGCACGCGACATCTACACGATGCTTGCTGAGTCGGGTGTGCCGCTGGCCGTCAAGCCGTTTGCGGTCGGCGTGCGAGCCGAGATGCCGCAGAGTCTGCTCAACATTGCCCAGTACGGCCGCTGGGCGAAGCACCCGAGGCTTAGGAGCGCCGGCTTCCGACTGACTCGCAAGCCCGGACAGACAATACGAGGTTGCTACAGTTTCTGCACCTGCCCTGGCGGACTCGTGATGTCCTGCGCATCGTCCGATGGCCTGCTAACGACCAACGGAATGAGCTACTCGAGTCGAGCCAAACCGTTCGGAAACGCGGCTATTCTCGTGCCCGTTGGCCCGGATGACTACCCGGTCGGCGGACCACACGCTGCCCTTGCCGGAGTCGATTTTCAGCGGACCATGGAGCGTGCGGCGTTTCTTGCAGGCGGTGGAAACTACGGACTGCCGGCACAACCGCTGATTGACTTCCTTAAGGGGCGCAAGCCCGCAGGCATCTCCGAAGCTCGTTCTTGTAAGCGCGCCGTGCCGGCCAACGTGGCAAGCCTCCTCCCCGACGATGTCGTTCGGACGCTTCGCAGCACGCTTCCGAAGATGCTTCGCGAACTGAATGGCATCCGACACGAGGATGTCCTTCTCTACGGTGTCGAAACCCGTAGTTCCAGCCCGGTGCGCATCTTGCGCGACCCGGAGACCAGACAATCCACTGGTGTGAGGGGGCTCTATCCGATGGGCGAGGGATCGGGCTACACTGGGGGAATTGTCAGCTCAGCGCTCGATGGCATGGAGTGCGCCCGGCGGGCGCTGCAATCCGTCACCTAGCCAGAGCGCCTACGCCCGATCAAGGCATAAGGGAACGTAAGCTGCAATTGAGCCTGTTGTGTAAACCTTGCCTACTGCGCGTCTTCAACTTAATGATGGTTCATCCGGAATTTGCGTACCTGGGAGCAAGAAAGTGGACACGGCCTACCTTCAGCCGGTATAAAGAGCCTGTCCGACAAACCAACTTGTCTCTCTAGTAACGGATGAATATACTAGATACATCTAATCGTGTTGAGGGACGTGAGATGGCATACAACTTTCTAGCATACGATGAACAACAGCTGTATCTACTGCCGGCATCGATAGTGGAGTGGGTGAAAGCGCCGGTAAAAACCGGCATGGAGGAGGTGGTGAAAGTCCACCACGTAGTAAGGCGTAGCGAGCCGCTACGGACCCGAGTCATGCGTCGGCTACCCGTGTAAGGGGGCGGCGAAGCGTTGGCGCGGGGCTGCGCAGGCGAGGTATTGAGCTCCGAAATCAGCCTTTTGGTGCGTCGACCTTGTACTCATATGGGGAAGACAACACGGTGCGCAGCGTTAGGCGAGGTGCGTACCGGCCCACGGAGTCCGAGACCCTCTGCATGCGTAGAAGCTCCATGCGCGGGAACCGGGAGAGCCCGGAAGCGACTGAGTGGGTCCTTAGCTCAGTCCGGCTGGGGAAGGTCTGTGACCACAATCCCAGCATGTACGTGACCGGGCAGTCGGACAGGCCCATAGTACCATAGAAGCCGTCGAACAAAGGTTCTCAACCGGGAAAGACCGGCCACCGACCGGCGGAGATGGTGGAGGGAAGGGGCCTGACCAAGGGGAACTCGTTTGAGTCCAGCACACGCCGGACACAGAGACGGAGGGAGCGATATGGTGAACTCTAAACGGGCACGAAGCGGGAAACCGCGGATACAGCCAAGAGGAAGTACCTACATTGAGCCCAGAGGTGTGTCACAGGGACTGAAGCGAGTGCGGGAAGCAGTTAACGCTTCCGCGTCATTAACCCGAGGTAGGAGCCGGATGAGCGTAATTCCTCACGTCCGGATCTGTGCGGGGGGCACCCGGCGACGGGTGTCCCTACCGCGACGCCTAACCGTACAGTAGCTCTGCCCGATACCTATGCCAATATCAAGCAGGGAAACTAGGCATAGATCTTTTCTTTGGCATCCGTAATGTGCAAACCGCAATTAGAAAACCACTACCACTCCTGTCTGCGTTGTCGGCACAGGCAGGCGAAACGATAAGGAACCTTCCTACTTCATAATCTGATTCTTGATCTCACTAGTGAGTACCTCTGCCCCTTCCGAACCGATCTCAAGGTAGGCAGTTCCCACCTTGACGATCACTCGATCACCGAGGGCGAAGAAGGGGGCCAATTCTGGCTTCAAGGTGAGAAGATCGAAGTACGCGCTGCTGAACGCCACGATCTTGACTGTCTCTTCATCGACGTACGTGCTCTCAATCCAGATGCCATCTTTGAGGAAGAAGGTGCGATCGTCGACGGTTCTCACCATTTGTCCTTCCGGCGGGGCAGCCTCATCCTCGGCCAGGTTACGCACCGCCGATGCGCCGGCAACCGCTTGCTTTCCACTGGCAGGTGCTGCGGCTGTCTGCTTCACGCTCTGTGCCATTTGGTCTGCGGACATCTCTCCCTCTTCAACGAGGAACGAGGTGTATGGGGTTATGATCCCGTACCTCTTGCTGAGCGCGATCACCTCATCCACCAATTCCTCGCTCTCCCCGTAGAGGCGCAACTGATCGAGGAGATAGGCGATCTTACGTCCCGCCCACACGCGCAGGAGGAAATCCGCTTCAAGGGCAAGATCGGGAAAGGCGCGCCTCGCGATGAACGAGGCGGTCTCTCCTCCCACATCGCCGCTCAGCGTGATCGTCGCCTCCCCGCCACCCTGATACCGTCCGGCAAGGAGAAGCTGCGATCCACGAAAGATGTCGGGAAGAGGGTTCGGGTAGGTATCGTACGTCTCAACTCCATCTATCGTGATCGTCGGGGATGTGAGAACGGGCGAGGCGATCTTGCGGTAGAAGGAGGAAATCGCCCCTTCTAGGTTCTCATCGGGAGTGACGTAGACCGTCGTTCCGTGGTTCTCCTGCCCCAGGCGATCGAGGAGTATGGTGTTCACGTCGTATCCAACACCAAACGAGAAGATGCGTGCACCTACGGTGTTTGCAGCATTGGTATCGGAGATGATCGAGAGCGGATCAATCTTTCCGACCGTCGGCTCGCCATCGGTGAGGAAGATGACGTAGTGCGGATGATCGTTTGCTTCAAACAGAGAAAGAGCCGTGACCAGCGCCTCGTCGATGTTCGTCCCCCCATCAGCGTAGAGCTTGCTCACCCAATCAGCCGCCTGGCTCATCGTCTCCTGGTTGACCGGCAACAGCTCGGTACTCTGCGCGCGCGGGTAATCGCTGAATGCAACAACAGCAAAGCGATCCTCTGGGTTAAGGTTCTGGAGGACAAAGTTGAGCGCCTCCTTTGCCTGCACGATCTTCTCTCCGGACATGCTCCCTGAGGTATCGAGGACGAAGACAAGGTCCTTTGGGATCACCGTTTCCTCTCCCTTAACAGTAGGAGAGACAATGAGGAGGAAGAACCCATCCTCGCCGGCCGCCTTGTAGGGGAGGAGAGTCATCCCCATCTCCTCCGGAAGCACAGAGTAGTAGAGGATGAAGTCCCTGTGCGGCAGCACATTCTTCTCAGCGTAGTAAACGAGAGCATGCTTGTCGGTGTTCTTGCTGACGGTGATCTTATGCGTCGGGGAATAGACCGCCTGCAGCGGGCTCGACGTCTTCAGATCGACGCTGATCTGTACGTCCTCCAGCGGAGAAGCGGAGAAGCGCTCCGTGTCCAGTGGATAAAGGTAGCGATAGATCCCGCTTTCTGCCCGCAGCACCTCGGTGTACGACAGCTCAATCCGCCGTGTTCCACCGGCGGGGATGGGGAAGATCCTCGCAGAAAGGGTGTCGCGGCCGATGTACTCCAGAAGCGCCGGATCGAGAACGCGGCGCACGTAGTCCTCGTAGATATCGCGCGCCTCATCGGCTGCGAGGACCTTTCCTTCGAGCCTCTCTCCGTCTACCCACATCGAGAAATCCGAGACAACAGCCCCGTGCGGGAGAGGAAAGACGTAGCGCCCCTCGATCGGCTGCGACGTATTGTTGAGGAACTCCTGATCTACGCGCGTGATCACAATACCATCTTCGATGCTTACCGAGACGTGATGGTAGGTCACGGTGAGCCAACCACGCTCCGGATGATCGGGAAGGATCATCCCATCAGCGAATACGACCGTCTGAAAGAGCCCAAGAAGCACAACAACGAACAACGATAGAGAAAGGAGCCGTTTCATTCTTCTCACCCCGGCATACGTTTACTTAACATACGCATGCGGTGGGCATATCGTTTCACTCCGAGCTCGAAGCGGCTCCTCTTATGCTATAGGTAAGCTGACTCGCCTAATTCTCCGGCATCAAGGCCGTTTTCCTGTTCCTCTGCGGAGACGCGGACCTTTGTTACTTTGCTAATCAGCCACAGAGCCCCATAGGTAAATAAGAACGCATACAACGCGATCATCGTCACCGCGACGAATTCCTTAAGGAAGAACACGCTACCACCGTAGATGAGACCATTTGCTCCGCCGGGATTCATCACCTTACTGGCAAACAGACCAAGGAGCAGAATCCCAATGTAGCCCCCAATTCCATGCACTCCCCACACATCCAGGGCATCATCCCAGCCACGTTTGTTCTTATACGTAACAGCGATGTAGCAGGCAAGGGAGGCGGCAATACCGATTACCATCGCCCATTGCACACTGACGTACCCCGCAGCCGGAGTGATCGTTGCCAGGCCGGCGACAGCACCGGTAAGCATTCCGATCATCTTCGGCTTTTTCTCGAAGATAAACGCCAGGACGAGCCAAGTAATGGCAGCAAACGAGGCGGCAACATCGGTATTAAGGAACGCATTCGCCGTGATTGCATTCGCCTGAAGCTCGCTACCGGCGTTAAATCCGTACCAGCCAAACCAAAGAAGTGCGGTACCAAGAGCAACGAGAGGGATACTGTGTGGCTTTGATTTAACGTTCCTTCTTCCGACGAAAAAGACAGAAGCAAGAGCGGCGAACCCAGCGCTAGCATGAACGACGATTCCTCCGGCAAAGTCGAGGACGCCCCACTGTTGAAGGATTCCCCCCCCCCAAACCATGTGCACCAGAGGGAAATAGACGAACAGAAGCCACAACGTGAGGAAGATCATGTACGCCTTGAACTTCACGCGGTCAGCGAACGCACCGGTGATCAGCGCTGGAGTTATGATCGCAAACATCATCTGATAGGCGACAAAGATAAGCATCGGAATGCCTGTACCGTGTCCCAATGCGCTCTTAAGACTGATCCCGTGCAGAAGGAAATACTGGCCGTTTCCGATGATCCCGCCGAGATCCTTGCCAAAACAAAGGCTGAATCCAATCGTGACCCATAGGATGGTGGTCCAACCCATGGAGACGAAACTTTGAAGCATTATCGTGAGCACGTTTTTCCTGCTCACAAGCCCGCCGTAGAAGAAGGCCAGTCCGGGCGTCATCAACATGACGAGGCTGGTGGCGACGAGCATGAACGCGGTATTACCGGTGTTGAACATCTCTCGCTCCTTTATACGCTTTTATGTATTCCTACATAAGAAACACTATTGTGCTTGTTGCCAACAGCGATGCCGCGGTAGCAAGGACCCTACATAATATCGCCATCGCCAACATGTTCAACAGCAGATGTTCTACCTGGATCTGTGGCCTACGCTCCGCACAAGAGGATCTACCATTAGATTCGGCACAGTGATAGGTAGACCCCATCAAGTAGAATGCTTGCTTGATGAAGCTGCCTGTGTGCCACAAGACAGACCCGATGAACTCGCCTCTGTGTGAAGGCTTTAGCATCACGCCTTCCAATGCAACATTCACTCCTTCCTAACTCTCTCCGTACGTGTGGGGTCAGAAAGTGGTCTTCGAAGATCGTGGGGGACTTCCGTGCTGATAAAGGGCGGTATGCTCTGGCAACTCTCTACGGCCAAGAAATGTGATGTGATGAATGGATGGCGTTGGTCGATTACAAGACCACACCACGATCCCGCGGTTCGGCCGGATCTCTACGTCGATATAGTGCAACGGGCTCTCTTACCGCTCAAGACTCTTGTTTGCCTGTCGCAACAACGCCGCGGACCGTGAGAGAGACTCATCTTCTTCCGGCTGTAGATGCCCAGCAACGATTCGTTCCACGCCGTTCTCGCTCACTATGCAAGGCACACTCAGGCAAACGTCGCTCAGGCCAAATTCATCCTGTAGCAGGGTAGATACGCTGAGGACGCTCTTCTGGCCACGCAAAATGGCCGCAGTAATCCGCACCAGAGCCAAGCCGATGGCAAAGCACGTCGAGCCCTTGTAGTTGATGATGTGATATGCAGACTCTCTCACTTCCTGCTCGATCTGATTCCGCATGCCTACGCAATCATCACAAAAGCCGCAGATGGAGCAGTATGAATCGATGTCCATACCGCCAATACGAGTCATCGACCAGGCCGCAAATTCGCTGTCTCCGTGCTCTCCCAGGATGTAGCCGTGCACGTTTTGCGTATCAACTTGGCAGTGCCTGCTGAGGAGATAACGGAAGCGCGCACTGTCGAGAACTGTTCCGGAGCCGATCACCCGCCCACGCGGCCATCCGGTTGTCTTGAGGGCAACATACGTCAACACATCTACCGGGTTACTGACTACAAGCAGAACGCCATGTGAGCCGGCATTGGCAACGTCGGATGCGATGCTTTCAATGATGGACGCGTTCCTCTGCAAGAGATCAAGCCGTGTCTCCCCTGGCCGTTGCTTCGATCCCGCGGTGAGCACAATAAGCTGCGTATCGCGGTAGTCGCTCTTGTCACCAACATGAATGTCGACGGAGGGGAAGAACAACTGCCCATGGTTCAAATCGAGCACTTGCCCACGGACAAGATCGCTGTTTTGGTCAATCAGAGCGATCTCTTCGGCAAGGCCGCTCTGAGCAAGCGTGTAGCAGAAGGTAGAGCCAACAGCACCGGCACCGACAACCGTCACCTTTCGTCTTTTCCAAGAGGCCTTTGGCATTATCATCTCCCCCCTTGACATTCGCACGGCCATGTCCTCACTAATGGAATGTACTAAACCTGCGATCTCTTCGCAACTTTTCCTCCCGGGCAATTCAGATTCGGGGCGAATGGCCACACCTGTCTAGTATATTGACAGAGTTACAGCAGCCGATGGAATGGCGAACGCCTCAAACTAACGGAATGCCGCTTACTCATCGCTCAACGTGGTTCTACCTCTGGAGACGGCTTTCCGGAGTGCGTTGGTAACTCCAAATCGCAGCAATGGAATAGCGAGCAGTTCCAACCCGCAGGGAAAGAAGTCCTTCAGAATGCGTATGGATCCATTGGCGGATCATTAGTGAGTTCTGCGGATTACAACACCAATCCCATCTTCAGGTACTCCACCCGCTTCTCGAACCCGAGTGACTCAGCCGCCTCGACGACTGCGGGCATCCAGCGCGGTACAGCGATCTCTACTCGCAGCACCGGACTCTTATACCACCTTGTGCAGCATCAGCCTGACGATAGGCTCAGCAAGCTCAGGGTATGCGGGGTCAAGCCGAACGGAGATTCCGTTCACGCCCTTTCCTCGCAGCGATGCGGAATACTTGCAGCGAACGATCACCTGATCATCGCTATCCTGGCGTACGACATACTCCTCCTCTTCCTTACGTTGAAGGAGATTCATGATCGGAACGAGCAGCCGAAGAACCAGTGGATGGTGAAACCGCCCCTTCTCGATCGGCTCATAAGTACGGGCCTCCTCAGGCACGATTTGCTTTTCTAGGGCCATTCTGGTCTTCCAAATCCGAGCGCGCGAGGCGGGAAATGGTAAACCCCGCGGGGAGACGTGGTACGGACGGTAGTGTTGGGTCGCTCAGCGAGTAGTCTGTCATGGCATCATAGACCTCAAACCCGAGGCTCTCATAGAGCCGTTGCGCGGGCGTATTGCCGTTGATCACGCCAAGACAGGTCCTCTCCGCCCCGTGCTCCCGCAACAGGGCGAGCGACTTTTCGATCGCGGCGCGTGCGATTCCTCGCCGCCTGTACCCAGGAAGAACACCGACCGTTCCCACAACCCATGCGTGCGTCGTCCCATGCGCTGAACGATCGTCACGCCCACGATCCTACCGTCTTCTAGGGCGACGTAGCCTCGGAACATGTCGCGCAGCGATGGAGCGAGAATCTGCGCAACCCGCATAAGGGGCCAGATCCGGCGAAAACTCTTGAGCATGTGAGAGATCTCTTCCTTCTCGTCGGTTTGCACGCTCCACTGCGGATTCTCCAGATACTGAAACGTGTCGAAAATCATCTCGCCCAAAGTCGTCAGATCGCGCGGCAGATCGATCGGTCTAAGTTCCACAGGGGTGCCTCCCAGATTCCCAGGTCAATGAAGTATCGCCGTGGCGTACCCTCTGTGCAACAGCGAGGAATCAATTGATGGGTGCTGAAGATGTCCTTCTACTCACAGAGAAAAAACTGACATCCACCTCAGGTGCTCTGTCGGATGAGAACGTAGCTTGCTGCTTGACAGGGATCCCTATCCATTGAATGCTATTTCGCAGGCATCCAAACACCAACAGGAAACGATCTTCGCACGAGCCGAACCGAATCCCCGTCGAAGGCCTGATCGGTGCGGACGTTCAATACACAAGGAGCTACCGATCAGGAATCAGGACAGCGCGAGATGGAGAAGCGGCTGCAAGACGCAAAGTTGTCAGGAATAGGGTTGAATCCAGCCGTGAACGAGATCCATCCCCGGCCCAAAGTAGAGGGAAGAGCCTGAAAAGGTGCCGTGTATCGCCGCAGCAAGCAGGCCCCACTCATTTGCCATGCGATCCACTAGAATCGTGAACGATTGAACTCACTGGTTTTTACGGAGCGTAGCGGAGTAAAAATCCAGTGCAGTGATTTGTTCAGCTAATTTGAGTTCAACCTGCCTGCCTATTAGTTAGTTAATATCAAAATATTTGCTTAGTAGTGCATCCAAATGCTTACTTAAGACCTGTTCGTTTTCAAGACCGCTAATTTCCCCATAAATTTCTTTCGCTATTTGCTTAAACTTTGCTATAAATTCAGGGTCAAAGTGTGATCCATCGCCCATTTTTAAAATTTCCATCGACTTATCAAAAGAAAAAGCTTCTTTATATGGACGGCTAGAAGTTAGGGCATCAAAAACATCAGATATTGCAAATATTCTTGCATTTACAGGTATGTTTATACCTTTGAATTTCTCTACGTAACCACTTCCATCAAATTTTTCATGATGATAAAGTACAACATCTATAGCATCTTTCAACCATTTGTTATATTCGATTATCTCCACACCTAAAACAACATGTTGCTTCATTGTTTCAAATTCATCATTAGTAAGTTTGCCTGGCTTTAGAAGAATAGTGTCACTGATGCCTATTTTCCCAATATCATGGAGGAAGGCACCTTTTATCAATGCCTGGATATCGGGTTTAGCTAATCCTATTTTTTCTGCAAGCTTAACAGAGTAAATTGTAACACGATAGTTATGTGCATTTGTACCACTATCCCTTTTGGCTATCGCACTGCCAAGTGACTTGATAGTATCAATATTTGCTTCTAGTAACTCATAAGAGCGTATAGCAAGTTTCTTATTTAATTGAAGAATAATTGGATACAGTAAAACAGTAGTGAGAATAACAATAAATACAGATAGCAATACTGACAAAATGATTTGATTTCTAATCTCAACCATTTTGTCATTTCTTACATGGTATATTCCTTCAAAATGACCAATAATTTTACCTTTATTGTTGTCTCGGATAGGTAACATCACTTTGATATACAATTGGCCATTTACATAAGTTCTCTTATAAGCAATTTCTCCTGACATAATAAAACTGGAAAACTTACTGTCTAGTTCATCTACTAATTCGTTACTATCTTTTATGCTTTCGATAATTATTCTGTTCAATTTATCATCATAGATTTCAATTATGATAAACAAATCATGATCAAGGCTATTTTGTATAACTTTCCTTAGATTTGATAGTGATGAATTAGAGGGATTAGCGTAATAGTCACTATAATGTTCAGTGCATTTTATTGTTTCTCGAAAAACTAATTTTCCTACATCATCATAAATACGCTTATGTTCAAGTAGATATATTAGAATACCAATGAGGATAGAAATCGTTATCCCGCCTAAAATTAGATTTCTAAAAATTATTTTATTAATATTTTTTTTCATACGTTTCAATTATCAGAGTAATTTTGAGAGCCGAACTTCTTATTCTACACAAAATCTCCCTCTCACCGGGTAATCATCCTCCCAACCTTACACATTCTACGACTCCATTCCTCTACTGTCAAGAGAAGACCTGGAAAAACGGTTTGATCGTAATTAGATTGTCTATTGATATAATATTCTCCACGTAGAGCTCAGTCGCTTCCTTCAGGTCTGCAAGCGCATCAGAAGGAGAATCGCCTGCGCTTGCTACTCCGCGTCCGGAACACCTGGCAACATACCCTTCCGGCTCTTTCCAGATCGTTGCTGTCAACCTATATGTTAGCCCACTCATCAGAACTTTAGGGAACATCGACAATTACTCTCTTGTTTGAGGCTAGCACGGCACACAGAGATTGTCAAGGGCACCAAGGCATTCATCCTTTTTCCAGCTCTCCTCTCGCATCGGGATCAGGCCTCCGTCTTCCAGGACGGCGAGGATTTTCCTGGGCAGGAAAGTGATATTGGCTGCTGTTGCACACCAACAAAACAACTCAACAGGGCAACCTCCTACATGTTCCCTCCTTGAAGAGGTAGCATAAAAGATGTAAGACGCTCTGGATAAGCAAGAGATCGCGCATGGTTTGGCCTGGGGCAGGTCCTTGAATCCACTTGAGCCAGAAGCTGTATGTGGGGCACAACACAACCACTTGCTCGCGAAGCACACGCCGCGCTATGATATTGGTGGAGGTGATTATCATGAAGGAGTTCTCGTTCACCATTGGGAACTGCCCAGGGAGCCTGGTAGAGATCGCCGAGGCTCTGGGAAAGGAACACGTCAACATCGAAGGGATCGCCGGGGCGACCGTGCTGGAAGAAGGGGTAGTCTGTCTTGTGACGGACAACCCCGGGAAGGCGCGCAAGGTCCTGCGCGATGCTGGAGTTGACTACGAAGAGAATGAGGCGCTAGTCCTTGATCTCACCAATCGACCGGGCGAACTGGCAACACTGCTAGGACGCATGAGCAGAGAGAAGATCAATGTCCTCTCTGTGTACGCAGCCGTGGAGAAGAATCAGGTCATCCTGACCGTCGATCAGGTGGAACGAACAAAGGAGATCCTTCGTATCGCCTAGCTTGCCGATGTTTCCAAAGAAGCAAGAGACTGTTTCACCACGAAGAACGCGAAGATAAAAAGATGGATCAAGCTGTTCGCTTTTAACTCCTTCGTAATCTTCGCGTCCTTCGTGGTGAATTCTCGCTTGTCTGCTACTGTGCAGGCCGCTCGACCACTGATCAAAAGTCGAGCGGGATACGTACCTGGCCGTAGACGCCGTCGTAGCCGGGCGAGATCTGCACATCGCCGGATCTTACGCGCATGATCCCCCGCAGGATGCGCGACGGGACACGGCCCTCCATTTCCTCTTGCGAAAGGTCGAGGAGGATGCGGAATTCGTCCCTGAATTCCTCGATCAGGTGGGTATATTCGCGAGAGACAGTTTTTGTCTTCACCCCCACTTTCAAGGCTTGTGAGATGATCTCCTCCAGAGGTACAAGGCTACGAAAAGGAGGACGGACAAGCGCAGCGCGGCCATCGTCGCGGTCAGCGAGATCCTCCACGCGGTGCAGCACCCCGATCGTCAAGGGCTTGCCGCACACGGGACAAATATTGTCGTGCGCTATCGCCTCGCGGGGTGAGAGGACAATTCCACACTTGCGATGGCCATCGTAGTGGTACTTCCCCTCCTGCGGATGGAACTCGATCGTCCCCAAGAATCGCGATGGATCGCGCGTCTTCATGGCATCGATTACGCCAGCGTAGCTCGGATCGGGAAGATCGAACAGCGTCGCCTCGCGCCCGAGTTTGCTCGGGGAGTGCGCATCGGAGTTGGAGATCAACGTGAGGTGATCGAGAGCGGATAAGCGCCAGTTCATCGGCGGATCGCTCGATAGGCCGGTCTCGATGGCGAATATGCGTTTTGTGTACGGCCCGAAGCACTCTTCGAGCGAATCGAATCCCGAACGCGAGCCAAAGAGCGAGAACCACGGCGTCCACACGTGTGCCGGGATCAGCTCGGCGGTCTCCTCCGCATTCCACACCACCTCCGCCAAGCGCTGCGCGGAGATGCCGAGGATCGGTCGGCCATCGGAGGCGAGATTGCCGATTAGGGAAAGGTCGCGGTTGATCCGCTCCACCGCCTCAATCGCAGGGGCGAGGACGAGCAAATGTACCTTGCGCACCCTTCCATCTTGGCTCCAGATCGCACTGATCTCGGTGGTGAGCATGAAACGGACATCGTCGTGGTGGTAGAGCCCATTTCCCTCCGGGACGAGGCCATCTCGCAGCTCCTTCAGCCACTGGGGGTGCGTGAAGTCACCCGTTCCGAGAAGGCCGATCCCCTTGATCTTAGCCCAGCGGGCGAGCGCAGGCAGGTCCATCCGCGGGCTGGTGGCGCGGCTGAAGCGGGAGTGGATGTGCAGATCAGCGATCAGGCGCATCGCGTACCATGGGAACCGGGCGAAATATCTCCGGGCAATCGACGGTGAATGATTCGACGGCGACCGTGGCGTAGAAGGTGCGACTCGAGTACTCCTGCGCCTTTACGGTGAACGCCGCCCGCTCGCCCGGCTCCAGGTCGTTGATCACCACCGTCCCATCGGTGAGCCTCAACCCGTCAGCGTCGTAGAACTTGGCCTTGATAGTAACCGTGGGCAGAGTGTCATCGCACCGGTTCTCCACCTCTCCTGTCACCTGCACCGGGAAACCGAGCGAGAGGTTCCACGTGCGGATGAACGCCGCCGATTGGACGTATACCTCCTTGGACGCGGTTCCTGAGACACCGCGATCGTCGGTGGCGACGAGTGTGACGAAGTAGGTTCCCGCCTTTGGAAAGCGATGGACCACGTCGCGGTAGTAGTCATCGATGCTCGTCCCATCATCGAACTGCCAGTCAAACGTAGTGATGTAGTGTCCAGTGATCGTTGTCGATTGGGAGAAGAAGTGGTATCCCAGGAGACCGCTCGATCCGTCCGGGCACCACGTGAAGTCGACGGTTGGCCGCACAACCGGCCCAAAGCAGGACGTTACGACAAGCCCGACCATGACGATAAGCAACAAAGCTAGAACCTTCTTCATTCCTCCTCCTCATTCCCACCCCAGTCTAAACCGATACTCGGTCGTTGGCAAGACTCGATCGCGGCCTCTCAGATCAGCCCATCCCAGCCGAAGGCGTTAAGATCGATGCGCATTTCCTCATCAAAGACGATGCCTTCTCCTTCCAGCAAGTCCATCTGCTCGCGTCCCATGCGCGCCTCGCCTTTGGCACTGACCACCCGCTGCCAGGGGACAGGCTCATCGACGTCTGCATTACGCAGCACTGCCAACGCCCATCCAACTTGACGGGCATAGCTCGGCCTTCCGACGATGTAGGCGACCTGTCCGTAGGTCGCCACCATCCCCGGCGGGATTTGGCGCACGATATCGTAAATCTTCGCATACAGTCCGGGTTTCAGGCTTCCCCCATTGCGTAATCAGCGCATAAGGAGTAGAGTACTATCGGAGGAGCATATGTACAACATTGAACGTATTCGCAATGATTTTCCCGCTCTCCACAAGATGGTCTTCTTCGGGTCGGCCGGTGTGGGACCGCTTCCGCGCACGGCGATGGTGGCGATGCAGCGCTATTCTAAGGAACTGCGAGTCGACTTTGCCACCGCCGCGTGGGACGCAGATCCGGTGGCCGAGGTGCGCTCTCTCGCTTCACAGATGATCAATGCTTCCCCCGATGAGATCGTCGTCACACCGAGCACCTCTGCCGGGATCAATCTCTTAGCCGGCGGAATCCACTGGAAGCGGCACGACAACATCGTCATCAACGACCTCGAGTATCCGGCAAACATCTTTCCCTGGCTCCACCAGGCCCATAAGCACGGCGTGGAAGTACGCGTTGTTCGCTCGCACGATGGGGTGCTCCCCTTCTCCGAGATGACTGCAGCGATCGATCGCAAGACGCGCGTCCTCGCGGTCAGCCATGTAGAATTCGCCAGCGGATTTCGTAACGATATCCCCGCCCTTGCGCAGGCAATTCACAAAACTGGAGGACTGATCTGCGTTGACGCTGTCCAGTCCCTTGCCGTTCTCCCGGTTGACGTTCAGGCCATGGGGATAGATGTCCTGGCAGCGGGAGGATACAAGTGGCTATGCGGGCCATTGGGGTCGGGTTTTGCCTACATCCGCGAAAACCTTGCCGAGAGCCTCGATCCAGCGACGATCGACTACCAAGACATCACAGTCGACGCACACGATGCCGTGTGGAACGCTCTCGTATCCGGAGAGGAGTACGCGATGGACGAGGCGCCCTTGCACAAAGGGACGCAGCGGTTTCAACCAGAGGGGGTGTCACCGATCGCGATAAAGGGACTCTCCGCTTCACTTTCCTACATGCTGGAGCTTGGTAGCGAGGCGATCGAAGAGCGGATAACGGAACTGGTGGACTACCTGATCGAACGGCTACAAGCAACGAAGATCACGATCCTCTCCCCCACTGCGCCCGAAAAACGAGCGGGGATCGTAACGGTCAGCATTCCCTATGACCTGTCAAAGTCCAAGGACGCACGCCGACTGGAAGAAAAGCTCGACCAGGCGGGAATCGTCGCCCATCCCCGCGGAGGCGGCCTGCGCCTATCGGTCCACTTCTTCAACACAGAAGAAGAGATCGACTTTGTAGTTAACTTCATCGCCAAGTTGTAGGGTAGGGTGGATCAGCGCGTCATCCAAGAACGGCGATCTGCGATCTCTTTGCCGCTACCTTGGCATACCGGGCAATAGTAAGTGCGCGTGTTCGCATAGCGGATCTCAGCGATCTTCGTCCCGCAGATCGGACACGGCTCTCCTGTGTGCCGGTAAATCTTCAAGAAGTCACGAATATCATCGGTAAATAGGCTGCTGCCGATCTGAGTTCGAATCTCCTCGACCGCTTCGCTCAAGACATTCACGATGGCGTCATGCAGGCGGTCGAACTCATCGTCTGAAAGCGTACTCACGTAACGCACGGGGGAGATGCGCGCGGCGAACATGATCTCGTCGGCGTACGCGCTTCCGATCCCAGCGATCGCCCGCTGATCGGTCAACAGCTTCTTCACGTGGCACCTGCGCCCATGTCCCAGCTCTTTCAGCAACTGCACGGTGAACTTCGAAGACAACGGCTCCACGCCGGCAGACGCAACCCCGCTCACTTCCAGAGGATCGATCACAACATGCACCTTGACTAGCTTGATCGAACCGTTCTCGATCAACCGTAGGTCCTCACCGTCCGAAAACGTGACCTGTAATCCAGTAGCCTTGGTGATCTTAGTCTCACTCTTGCAAAGGACAAAACGACCGGCAAGCATCAAGTGGACGACGAGGTGAAGCTCCGGGGCCAAAGAGAGGATCAAGTGCTTTCCGCGACGGGAGACGCCGGTAAAGGTCCTGCCGCTCAGTGCGTCAACAGGTGGAGTGGTCGTCTTCATGATCCCGGGACGGAGTGCTCGCGCACTCACAATTGGGCGTTCCAGGATACGCGACTCCAACGCTTCCTTCAGGATCTCAAGATCGGGTAGCTCAGGCATTTTCGTCCTTCGAAATACGCATCAGATTCTGGATCTTTATTATCACAGCAAGGGGCTGACCGGACAACCCGACGGTAACAAACATCGTCGGTAGCGGTCCGCCCTCGTGGTGATGGATGACCTTGTCCCACGAACATGCAGCTGGTATCGTGGTGATAGCTCCTGAGGTACGTGCGTTCCGCTCTGTACATAGGCGCATCAGGCAAGCAAGAGTGTGAGGAGGAGCAGTTGAAAACAACGTTGATAGTTATCTTGCTCATCGGCGGGGTGTTCGCCATCTCCCTTGTTGGGATTGCTCGCGATGTGGCAATAAGTGAAATCGCGTGGGCGGGAAGCGCCGGTGATCCGACCGCCGAATGGATAGAGTTGTACAACACAACCGATAGCGCCGTGAACCTCTCTGGATGGCGCCTGGTCTCATCCGACGGCGCACCGGACACCGCTCTTGGCGGATCGATAGCTCCTCACGGGTACCTCGTTCTTTACAGAGCAACGGCGAAGAACAAAAAAGTCGAAGGCAGGATCTACTATTCTGGCGCCCTACGCGATGGTGGCGAAAGCCTCCGCCTCCTCGACCCAGCAGGAAACGAGGTCGACAGTGCCAATCGTCAAGGAGGGGCGTGGCCGGCTGGAAGCGCGGGCAATCCACCGCGCACGATGGAGCGCATCAACGAGAATGGGACCGACAACGCGGGAAACTGGGCGAGTGCGCGAAATCTGAGTAATGATGGTCAATTCTACGGTACACCAGGAGCGAGAAATTCGGTTTCATACACGCCCCCCCAGGCGACCTTCTCCTTCGCTCCCAATCCGGCGCATCCGGGCGAACCGGTTCTGTTCACCGCAAACGCTTCTCTCGATGCCAGAACCAAGATCGCCGCCTACGCGTGGGATTTTGGAGACAAGACGATCGGACGCGGACAGACGTTCAGTCACACCTACGTCCAAACCGGCAGCTACTCGGTTCTTCTCACCCTGAGGGACGATCATGGTGGCGTGGCGCACGTGGTGAAAAACTTGCGCGTGATCGTAAACGCCCTTCCACGCGTCGATTTCAGCGTTCGTTCCAAGGCGGGCAAGCGCGTCCTGCAGAGCCTCGACCCTCTCCTGTTCACTGATGAGTCATACGATCCGGACGGGAAGATCGTTTCCTGGAAGTGGAGCTTCGGCGATGGAACAACGAGCCCGCAGCAGTCGCCGTTCCATACGTACATCGGTTGTGGCGACTACACCGTGGGTCTCGATGTCATGGACAACAATGATGAGCACTCTTATCAGACACAATCACTAACGATAGAGTCGGTCGCCCCAGTGGCCAGGTTCTCCTCATCCCCGCACCGCCCGAATGTTGGTGGTGATGTCACTTTCGATGCCACAAATTCGTTTGATCGCGATGGATATATCGTGTCCTACAATTGGGACGTGAACAATGATGGGAGCGTAGACTACACCTCATCCCTTCCATCCACCTCCTTCTCCTTCCAGGCGGGCGGTACGCACACCGTGTCGCTCCAGGTGATAGACAACTGTGGGGTCGCTTCGCTCCCCTACGTAGGCCGAGTGACAGTGAACTACCCACCGGCGGCGGCGTTCCAGGCCTCGAACTTCTCTCCAAAGCAGGCAGAGATTGTTCAGTTTACAGATCATTCGCATGATGATGACGGCACGATCTCATCTTGGAAGTGGGACTTCGGCGATGGGACATCCTCCACCAAGAAGTCCCCACAGCATGCCTACAGTGACACTGGAACATACACCGTAACACTTACCGTAAGCGACAACAACGGCTCGGAAACGACGATATCATCTAAGATCACAGTAACTAACGTCCCTCCGCGCGCTCACATCACTGCAAATGGCAACGAGGGAAAGATAGATGTGAAGACGAACGACACGGTCACGTTCGACGGGTCGAAGTCCAACGACGACAAGAACCCGTCACGCGCAGGAAAGATTGTCTCTTACCACTGGGATCTGGATGGAAACGGGACCTTCGAGAAGGAAACCACGTGTCCCACAATCACGTACAGTTATCCCAAAAATGGTGCCTACAAAGTGAGGTTACAGGTGACGGATGACAATGGTGCCACCGCCCTATCCAACCAGGTGACGATCATCGTGCACAACCGACCTCCGACCGCATCTTTTACGTTCTCTCCGAATAAACCGACCGATGCCGATGCGGTAGTCTTCACAGATACATCGACCGATACGGATGGGGTGGTCTCATCCTGGAAGTGGAGCTTCGGCGATGGAACGGCCTCGACCGAGAGCAGCCCTCATCACACCTTCCCCGACGATGGCACCTACAAAGTCAGCCTGATCGTGACCGACAACGATGGGGCAACATCCGCGGCGTACACGAAACAGATCACCGTAGCTAATGCCTTGCCCGTCGCGGAGTTTGAGCTCCCCACGGGCGTGCACGCCGGTGACCCGGTAACGTTCCATGACCAGTCGTACGACAAGAGCCCATCTGGCGAGATTGTGCATGTAGCCTGGGACTTCGGCGACGGAACGTTCTGCCCGGGAAGTGTCGATGGATGTGATGGCGGGGATACGCATAGTCCCCTACACACTTACACTGCCCCTGGAACGTACACTGTGAGTCTCGTCGTGATCGACGATGATGGCGCACTGGCTACTGTCTCTCATACGATCAGCGTCGCAAAGTGAGTGATCAGTAATTGGCCAGTCGGTAACCGAAGCCGCGTACCGTTAACACGAGTTTGGGGTGTGAAGGGTCTTCCTCTACCCTCTTGCGCAGCAGGTATACGTACTTCTGCACGTCCTGGGAAGTGGCGTAGCGATTATCAGGCCACAGGTGAGAAAGGATCTCCTCACGCGAGAAGACACGCCCCGGGTCCGAGGCTAGTAGGCTGGCCAACGCGTATTCCTTGGGTGATACGAACACCTCCTTCCCTCTCAAGATGATCACCTTATGCACGTCGTCGATCTCCAAGGGCTGTCGCTCCTCCGCGAGGGTTGAGCGACGCAACACAGCTTCGATGCGCGCCTTAACCTCAACCAGCTTAAAGGGCTTCGTTATGTAATCATCCGCTCCACGGGAAAGTCCACGGACCTTGTCAACGATCCGCCCGTAGGCGGTGAGCATGATCACCGGGCAGTTGCTGTGCGCGCGGATCCAGTCCAGAAGTTCCCATCCATTGATCCCAGGGAGCTTGACGTCCAGAAGCACGAGATCGGGAGGTATCCTCGTGAACCTTTCGATGAGATCCTCTCCGGTTAAGACGCTTTCCACATCGTATCCTTCAGCGACGAGCGATGAAGAGAGGATCGTGATGATGTCCGGCTCGTCCTCACAGATCAGAATCCGCATTCGCCTTCCCCCTCTTACCTTGCTGTGGAGCACTCGCCGGAAGGCTGATCAAGAACGTGCTCCCCTTGTTCTCCCCCGCGCTTCTCACGCAGATCTCACCGTTCATTTCTTTCAGCAGCCGCTTGACAATAGCCAGGCCAAGGCCGCTGCCGTTCGCCTTCATCTTGCGCGCTCTGTCTGTACGATGAAATTCATTGAAGACCAGTTCCTGTTCCTGTTCGGAAATGCCAATCCCCGTATCCGAAACCGAAACCTGCCCCCCACTGGAGTCACCAGTAACGGAGACCTTTATCTCGCCACCGCTCGGGGTATAGCTGATGGAGTTGAGCAGTATGTTGGTGAGAATCTGCATCACTCCTTCGGGATCGGCGTAGACGATCACCGAGTCGTGCTTATCACCAAATCCAATTTTAACCCCATGGGCCATCGCTTCTGGGCCCAACAGCTCGACTGCCTTTTGCGTGATCTCCAAGAGATCGACGAACGCTGGCGAGAGGTGGCTCTTCCCGGCATCGATTCGGGAAACACTGAGCAAATCATCGAGGAGCTTCGTAAACCTGTCAAGTTGTGCCTGGATGCGTTCGATCTTCGCCCTCTGATTGCTGCGCAGTTTCTCCTCCGACAGGAGATCGATGAAGCCCCGGATGATCGTCAGCGGAGTGCGTAGTTCGTGTGATGCAACCGAGAGAAAACGCGTCTTCTCGCGACTGAGCCTCTCCACCTGCGCGGCATAGTCCTGCAGGCGTTGCACGTTGTGCTTGGTCTGTGTTACATCGTGCCCGACGATCACCCAGCCGTCCAACGCTCCATCATGATCGTACAGGGTGCGCCCGTACCACTGGATGACTCTCTCTTCGCCGCTCTTGTGCCGAATTACCGTCTCGATTCGCCGCGCAGCGTCCTCTGTCTTCTGGATGTTTTGCTGCCCTTGCCAGACCTTTTCCCGGTACTCGGGATCAGGATAGAGCCACTCCCAGATCTTGTCGTTTCCCACTACCTCGTCGCGCGAGTAGCCGCTGATCTGTTTCGCCTCATCGTTCCATAGGACGATCCTTCCGTCCTTGTCGGTGACATTGATCCACACCCCTGCGGTCTTGATGAGGTCCTCATTAAACTCCTGCAATTGCTGCAGCTTGGCGATCGCTTCCCTCTCCCTCGTGACATCCCTCAAGCAACCGACCGACCCCTGAAACTTCCCGTCAGCGTCGATCACCGGGACGGCGATGATATGTGCCCAGAAGGGCGTTCCATCGTCTCTCAACATGCGAGCTTCGTAGGCGCTGCGCTTACCGCGCCTGCGTTTGCGTTGTTCAGATGCCAGAAGATCGCGAGAATCGGGGTGCGTCCAGAAGGAGTAATCATGGCCCAAGATCTTGTCCTCCGCACGACCGAACAGTTCGCAGGCTTTCTTGTTCAATCGTGTCATTCGCCCCTGCGCGTCCAACACGACAACACCCTCCCCCATCACGTCGAGGATCCGCTGTAGATCCTCGTTTGCCTCCCGTAGCTTCCGCTCCATCATCTTGCGATCCGAGATGTCGGCAAAGTGCACGAGGACAAGGTCAGGTGGAGCAAACCCGGCGGTTGCCCATAGCGTGTGCACCTCTCCCGTGGTGACAAAATTATGTTCCATCTCTCCTTGAAGGGTGCGGTGCGTCTCGTAGCATTCTCTCATTGCACGTAAGATCCCGGGCTGCTCGGGGTACATCTCGCTTGCCCTTTCCCCAATGAAGGAGGTGATCCTACCGCCGGTCAGATCCTCGATGGCATCGTTGTAGTCGATAAGTTCAAAGTCGCCATCTATGTACCGCCACGTCACCGTGGGAAGCGGTGTCCCCTTGTACTGTGCTCGCCACTGCTCGCGGCCGAGGCGCAGCTCGTCTACAGAGCGTTTCTGGGCTGTGATATCCCGATTGACGGAGAGGCTTGCTGACCCGCCGTGGTGAGGGATCGGTACCTCCACCACCTCCTCCCACCTGTCACGACCATCTGAGGCAACCCTATTTATGACGTACCGCGCCGTGTCCCCACGATCAAGAGTGTCTTGGATCGTCTTCAGGTCGGGCTCGATCCCTTTAAGAGGGAAATTACTCAAGAGATCCTTTCCGATCACGTCTTCGCTCCTGCCACCGACGCGTCTCAGTGCTTCTTTGTTCGCCTCCACGACCCGGCGACTCCCGTCATCCTCCCATACGGCTAGATACACGGCGTCCCCCAGTTCGTCGAATATATGCCGAAAGACGACCTCACTCTCACGTTTTGCAGTCTCTGCCCGCACGAGGGCGGTGACGTCACGATCCACCCCGTAGTAGCCGACGATCTCGCCACCTTCGGAGACGATGGGAAATGCCGTCGTCTCCAGGATGACACTGGTTCCGTCCTTGCGTACGTTGCGGTTGCGCAAGCTGAGAAATGGCTGACCGGAGGCGATCGCGTCCATGGCAAGCACGCGCAATCTCTCCCGATCCTCAGGATGGAAGAAGGCATAGAATGGACGGCCGATCATCTCGTCTGGTGCGTAGCCGAGGATCTTCTCCACTACGTCACTGGAGAAGGTGTACCTGCCACCCATGTCGATCCGCCACACCCAGGCGTCGGAGTCGATGGCCAAATCAGGAAACTGTGTGATTCGCGAGTTGGAATCTTTCTCTATCTCTTGCAAGCGGCGGCGAAGTTCGGTGTTCTCCCACTTGAGTGCGGCATTCTCATCTTGGAGCGACATGTTGTGAATCACGCGGCTAACCTTGTCGAGCGCCTTGCTGTTCGGAAGAATTGCTCTTTTGCTGTTGCTCACGGCGCAGGAATGTCGGAACATCGAGATCCTTTCCAATTGTAATCCGCTCCCGGTGCGACGCTCTCTTCTTGCGCTCACTATCCTCGTCTGTTGGTTCACCAAAATCCGCGGCGATGACAGTGATCTTGATCCCATCTGTGAATCCCTCCTGCACAACGGCACCGAAGACAAGATCACACTCTGTGGCCGCGGTGCGCCGGATGAGGTCAGCAGCGGCGGTCACCTCACCCAGCGTCATATCGCTCCCGCCGGTGACGTTCATGATCATCCTTCTTGCGCCACGGATCGACCCGCCTTCGAGGAGAGGATTCGTCGTCGCCAGTTTCGCGGCGGTGAGGGAGCGCTGCTCTCCATTCGCCGTTCCCATCCCCATCATTGCCTCACCGGCTCCTGAGAGGACGTTATTGATATCAGCAAAGTCGAGGTTCACCAAGCCACGCACCGTGACGAGATCCGATATTCCACGCACACCCTGGTGGAGTACTCCATCCGCGATCTCAAACGCCTTCGTCACAGCCAGCCCCTTGGACGCCGTTTCCAGGAGACGATCGTTGGAGATGACAATCAACACATCAGCCGACTTGCGCAGCTCGGCAAGGCCCCGCTCCGCACGCTCCGCGCGCACAGTCCCCTCAAACGTGAACGGCTTGGTCACGACTCCAATCGTCAGCGCCCCGCTCTCCTTAGCGATCTCAGCGATCACCGGCGTTGCGCCGGTTCCCGTCCCCCCGCCAAAGCCAGCGGTGATAAAGACGAGATCCATCCCCTTGACGATGGAGTTAATCTCCCAGCGGGAATCAAGAGCCGCCTTCCGTCCCTTGTTCTCATCCCCTCCGGCTCCTCGTCCGCCGGTGACATCGGCCGCAAGTTGCAGGGTCTCATCCGTATTGGCGATCCCCAGCACCTGTTTATCCGTGTCTACAGCGATCAGCCTGACCCCCTGCAGCTTCTCCTTCTTCATCCGTCCCACTGCATTTACGCCACCATCGCCGATCCCCAGGACGACGATGCGGGCGTTCGTCCCCGGCTTCTGTTCCTCCTGCCTTGCCTGCTCGACAAGCGGAGGCTCGCCAATCACCACCTCCCGCTCTCCGATGACAGCAGCAACCGCAGCCTCCAGCTTCGTCTGCTTGCGCAGGCAGTACTCCTTCTTGAACTCGCTGTCCACTGAGATCGCCAACCGGTCGGCAGAAAGAGAGATCGCCTGCACGTCCTTGGGAAGACAAGCGCGCAGGATCCGATCCTGCAGCTTCGCCAGGACCTCCCGCCATTGGTCGCGAACGGCTTCGTTGTGGATGTCGCTTGATCGTTCTTTACCCGACATTCTCTCTTCTCCTGATACCATTCTCTACGGATTGCCCGGAAAAGTCAATAACGTAGCCCTGCTTATCCACATACACGGCTTCATTAGCATAGTGGTCAAACGAAGAAGAGTTCGGTCTGGCATACGCTTAAGTGGGTGCTTGTCGCATTGCTAGCGGGCTTTATCGGTCAGTTCGGCGGCAGCCTTGTCTCACGCATCATCAAGCGACGCAGGAAGCGCACGGCCTGCAAAGAGACTCATCCTTGCGTGGATGTAGCGATAGAGAAGGAACGAAGCAAGAAAGCAGATGGAGAAAAAAGAAAATCGGGAAAACAGGAATTGAGGAACCAGGAGAAGCGTTCAGGCTGATCCCAACACATCAGGACCAGCCCGCATTCTTGTTGGCGCTAGTCCTCTCCCTTGGATTTAGCGACGATTTCCATTCCGTTGTAATATCCGCAGTGTGGGCATACGCGATGTGGGAGCTTCGGCTCGTGACAGTGGGGACATTCCATCGATGCCAGTACGCTCGCGCCGTAGTGCGTGCGCCGCATCCGCCCCTTAGAGCGCGAAGTACGATATTTGGGGACCGCCATTGTTCCTCCTTATACTTAAGAACACCCTACAAAGTTTCTTAGCAAGAGAGAAATGCCTTGCAGAAGTTGATTTGCAATCCAATTGTTAAAGAGAGTTTAGCCGCTCCTAACAGGAGGCGCAAGGTCGAGAACGAACGTGACCGGCCCGTCGTTTATCAAGTCAACTTCCATGTGAGCGCCAAATACGCCACTCTGCACCGGCACCCCTGTTTTGCTCAGCGCATCGACGAATAGATCAAACAACCTCGCCGCGTGTTGCGGGAGGGCGGCATGGGCGAAGCTTGGCCGACGCCCCTTCTTCGTGCTCCCGTACAGCGTGAACTGAGGGACTGCGATGACCTCACCTGAGATATCGCGCAACGATCTATTCATCTTCCCGCCTTCATCCTCGAAGATCCGTAGATCAACGATCTTATCCACTGCGCGCGCGAAGAGATCCTCGCTGTCATCGTGAGTGAAGCCAACAAGAAGGACGACCCCTCTTCCTATCGCGGCGACCGCCTGCCCGTCGACACGCACCTCTCCCCTGCTGACACGCTGCAAGACGATGCGCATCGTCAGTCTCTCTTCTCTAGCCTCTCGGCGAACTCTATCAGTTGCTCCAGGCGAGCATCGTCGAGTGTGGCTACGCGCGCCAGTAGACGCAGCTCCAGGTGCTCACGACTCATCTTTGCCCGAGCGTTGTCGTGAAACGCCTGTTCGACGAGATGAGAAGCCTGCTGGTTCACGTTCTGATCGATGAAGTTCACTCGCCATTGCGGGAAGTTCTCCAGGATCCCACGTGCGATCTCCAAGAGGTGTTTGAGGTGAGGCTCCCTGGTGGCAAACACCCCGTTTAAGTGGTTTACCAGGTGTTGGTCGTTGGAGAAGAAGATCACTGATTGCGGAGAGTAGGCGAGTGCTGCTCGTGCGCCTTCGATCAGGGCACGGTAACGTGCGATCCGCGACGTAGCACGCCCAATGAGGCGCGCGATCTCCTCGATGGCGTTTCCGTCTTTGTCGGTAATCGCTATACCGATCCCAGCTTCGCCCGGATCATTCTGCGCACGTGCGTCGGTGTATACAAACAGCTTTTCCATGTCCTGTGGGCCCACCAGGGTTCGAACCTGGGACCGACCGGTTATGAGCCGGTTGCTCTGCCGCTGAGCTATGGACCCTTATTACAATAATCGACTATAGGCCAGCCCGGCCTGCCTGTCAAGAAGCCTTGGCGGGAATTCTCCACATAATAACGATCTGAAGCAGTATCACGCTGGTAGCAACAACGCTCCCCTCGGGGCCGAAGCCGCCACCGGTCAGCCAAGCTCGCCCGGATAGTGTAGAGGAGAAGAGACTCATTCCAGAAAGGCTGAACGTTTCCAGAGAATAGCCAGAGTTTGCAAATCCGAAAATGAACAAGAGAGAAAAATTCCAGGCGATGTGCCACCCAATCGTGTACCACAGTGACCGTAGGCGCAACATCCCCAGCGTTAGCCCGATCGAGATGAGAGCGATGTTGATGATGCCGAGTGCGCTCACGTTCGGATTCTGCAGGTGCCTGGCGGCAAAGACGAGCGCGGTGACGATCGTTGCCACTGCAGTTCCCCAGCCGCGGAAGACGTTTTGAAACAGGTATCCGCGCGATTCGATCTCCTCTGTGAGCGGTCCGAGGAAAGAAGTGGCGATCAGGAAGCCCACTCCCGCAAGTGTGGCGTGCCCCGAGATGGCGGGGCTTCCCCATGTTAGGCGCAGGGATCCGCTTGCCATAATCCCCAGCGCGACCAGGGAGATCGCCCCCGCCCCGGAGGAGAGGCCGAGCATGAGCGGGCGCAACAGGTCACGGGAGTGATCCAGGAGCATGTCGGGGAGCGTCTTGTGCTCTATCAGCCGCCAGGAAAGGACGAACATCGACAGTCCAGTGAGTTGAGCGATCACCATCAGCCAAACGCGCACCTCCGGGGTGATCAGCAGGTGCGCATGATCCGGGCTGAGCGATGGCCAACCGAAGGTATGAGAGGTAACGGCCAAGACGGCGAGTGTGGGCAGAAACGCGGCCCAGCCACTCCAATCGAGCGCCTGCAGGGCAAGGGCACGCACGATTGGCCACAAACGCGTGGAAAGAGCGGCCCTCAACGGAGGTCACCGATCGCTTTGTTGATCGTGCTCCGATGAGAAGAGGTTCTTGAACAGGTACTGCTGCAGATCTCCAAGTTTCTCCAGCGCGGTTGCGATTCGAATCCGATACTGGATGGGAAATGCCTCCGGTCGCTTGTTCCTGATCTTCGATTGGTCGATCTCCGGCAGGGGGTCGTTCCGCCGCTGCACTTCGTCGATCGAGACGTAGTTTAGCGCCTCGCGCGCCTTGAGGATCTCCGCGATCCCCTCCTCGGTGAGGTTAACTGCGTCCGAGAGCTCCGCAAGGCTTGGGAGCCGATCAAGCTCACGTAGCAGGCGAACCTGCGTCTCCTCGATCTGTCGGTTCAACCCCTTCATCCAGTGTGGAAACTCGGCCCGCTTGACGTGGCTTCGGATGTGCTGGCGGATTTCTCCCTTGATCAGGTTCTTCGCGTAGTCGTAGAACTCCTTCTCTCGCGCGAACTCGATGTTGTACGTCGCATTCAACAGGCCGAGGTAGCCGGCACGAAACAGATCCTCATGTGAAAAACCGCTGTGAGAGAAAGCCTCATCGATCGTATCGTCGATCAAGAACGTCGTACGCTCCAGGATCTTCTCGCGAATCTTGTCCTCATCATCCGGGTGCGCCGCCAACAGCGCAAGGAGGTCATCGATGCTTCGTTGTCGGTGGCGCGTTTCCTCTGCCATCTCGCTCTAGAACGTCAGCTCAAAACCGAAAGAGACGGAGATTATCCCACTAAAGTCAAAGCCTGCGCGCGTGTATAGGTTCACGCCAGAGAAGGTAACTTCCGCCTTGATCCACTCGCCGGAGAAGCCGCTTGAATCAAATGTGGTGAGGCTCGTCAAGGTGACCGGATCGATCTTCGCCTCGATAGCCAGGTCCTGCTGCGCGAACATGAACGTGGCATCAAAGAGTGTCGTCGAGGTCAGCGTCACCTGGTCACACACCGCAAATGAGAGGGCGAATCCCTGCCCGGAGAATGAGATCGGCAGTGTGGCTGGCGGTACCGTGGCAGCGAAGCTCGTGTGGCTAGTGAAGCGCACGGGATCGATCTGCAAGTCGAGGATGAAGTCGAGGGCGCTCACTGAGAAGGAGCCATCGATCTTGATCACTGAAAGGAAGGCAAGGGACGGTTCTTCAAACCGATAGCCGACCTCCAGGACTTCCCCTGCGAACCCAGTGAAGTTGAACCACGTAGTGCTGCTCGACAGAAGCCCCATGTAATCCATCTGCAAGCGCACCAGTTCCTCCTCGAAGTAGAAGCCGGAGACAACGGTTACCTTGGTCGATGCGCTGCTCGCAAAGAGCCCTTGGGTATGATAGAACAGGCTTAATAGGTCATGCGAGAAGGGAGCGTCGATCCCACCGAGCATGTTCACGAGGTCGGTTGCACCGAACCCGGTGAGCGTGGTGATGGAGAACCCACAGTTGACCCCGCTTGAAAGCTTCAGGACAGCGGCCATGCTGTATTCTGGCGTCTGCACGCTTCCAATATCAGCAAGTATCAGATCGGTTCCTATCTCGATCCCCACGACCTGCGCAGCAACGGAGAGATCGTTCCAACTGAAGTACGGGTCAAACAGGATGTCATCGCCGATCTGAACCGAGCCCAAGCTGACATCCACCGAGACGCCCTGCGACTGAAAACCCGCTAGGTCAAAGACTGTCCGCGACGTGAACGTGAGGCCGGACACACTGAGGGAGAGCGACAGCCCTGACTCAATGTTGTACGACAGGGGAGGAATCGGAGTGAACGTGACCTCAAGTCCGACGCTCCCCGAAAACCCCAGTCCCGAACCCGGGGGACAACAGGCATCGTCAGCCATTGCCCCTGTTGCTAATGAAACGATCAGCAAGAGAAAGACTGTAAAGTAGATATAGATCCGCGCCATGGCAACCTCCTTAAGGCTTCATGTGGATGGTATGCAACGCGCCCTCACCACGCGGGGAAAGAGGAGCGCGGAGATCTGCAGGTTTGTCCGGTGGAAGCGGGACACGTGTCAGGTTCCATACTATTGACGATGGCACTTGACTTGAAGGCACGCATTGTGCTAGGCTGGGAGCAATTAGGGAGGTGTGATCTATGAAAAAGTTGTTTATTGGTGTGGTCGCGCTGAGCATGGTCCTGCTCCTGGGAGCGGTATTTGCCTTCGCGAGTGATAAGTACATCGTTGCGTCGGATATTCCGTGGGCACCGTTTGAGATGGTGACCGCGGACGGCCAATTCTTCGGCTTTGACCTTGATGTGGTACGCTGCATCGGGATTGTGGAGGGATTCGATGTAGAGATCAGGAATACTTCGTTTGACACCATCATCGACACGGTGAAGAGCGGAAAGGCGGATATCGGTGCATCAGGATTCACGATTACCGCTGATCGGGCAAAGTCGGTCGACTTCTCACAACCGTATTATCTGTCCAACCAGGCGGTTGTCATCCGCAAGGACTCAGGGTTGAACATCGTGAGTGCCCTCGCCGGGAAGGGTCCGACGAAGGCGGTCGGTGCGCAGAATGGCACGACCGGATTCGACTGGGCCGACAAGAACGGGATCGGGATTACAGTGAAGGGATACGAGTACTACCCGACCGCGATCCTCGACCTGGTGAATAAGCGGATTGACGCTGTCATTCAGGATGAACCCGCATCGCAGTCCTCGTTGGCCGCCTATCCAAACTTGCTGACAATAGCCGGCGTGATCAACACTAACGAGTACTTCGGTTTCCTCGTCGCCAAGGGTGATCCGAAGGGCATTCTACCCAAGCTCAATGACGGCATGGCAAAGCTCGGGCTGCAGGTCTTGCCAACGGCTGGTGGGCTGCAAAAGTTGGTTGTCACCCCGGGTAGTGTCTGGGATAACCTCCTGAAGGCCTACTTTGGGCCGACAAACGACAAGATCGAGGCTGCTTGGCTTGCAAGCAAGGACCTCCTCCTTGTGGACAAGAACGTAAAGGCGTTTGCCGCGAAGTTCGCGGAAGAAGCGACCAAGTAGAAAACGCATACTTCACTAACAGGGGCCTCCTCCGCACGAGGCCCCTGTCTCGTTTCGTAGAGGGAGGTTCTCATAGCAGGAATCACTGTTATCATGAAAAGCATGCCGATGCTCCTGCGTGGCGTGTTGATCAACGTAGAACTCTTGTTCGCTCTGTTGATCATCGGGCTCCTCGTAGGAACGTTGGTCGCTTTGCTGCAGGTATATGGCGGGCGATTCTTTGGCACACTCGCCTCTGGTTATGCATGGATCTTTCGCGGCATCCCTGCGATTGTCCTTCTCTTTCTGTTCTACTTCGGGCCATCGGAGTTTGGAGTCAATATCCCTCCATTCTTTGCGGCCTCACTCGCCCTCGGCCTTCGCTCGTCGGCGTACCAATCGCAGATCTTCCGCGGCGCTCTGCAAGCGATACCACGCGGGCAGATGATGGCCGCACGCTCCATGGGAATGACCCGCATTCGCGCCATATTCCACATCATCATTCCGCAGGCGCTGCGCATCTCCATCGCTGGATGGTCGAACGAGTTTTCCTCTGTCGTCAAGGACACAACCCTAGCCTATGTTGTCGGCCTAAATGAAGTGCTGCGCAGGGTACGGATTATCACTGATCGACACTATAACTTAGCGATGCTTGCCTACTTGACCGTTGCGCTAATCTTCCTCGTGCTTACCTACACGGGAAACTGGGGGCTTGGGAGGCTGGAGAAGCGGTTGAGGATTCCCGGATTGCAGATGATGAGAGGAGGTACAAGAGAAGTATGAGTCTGCTTGCAGTCAAGGATATTCACAAGACATATGGAGGACTAGAGGTATTAAAGGGTGTCTCATTTTCTCTTGAACAGAGAGAGACAAAGGTCGTAATTGGACCATCGGGAACGGGGAAGAGCACCCTACTTCGTTGTATCAACCGGTTGAGCCCTCCCAATGCGGGAGAGGTCTGGCTGGACGGCGTGGAAGTGACCGCTCCCAAGGCGAACATCAATGCGTTGCGCGCCGAGATGGGGTTCGTCTTCCAGAGCTTCAACCTCTTCTCCCACTTAACAGCGTTGCGCAACGTGCGCATCGGGCCGATCAAGGTTAAGAGGATGAGTAAGGACGCTGCCACAAAACTGGCGATGGAGGAGCTTGAACGTGTTGGGCTGACCGACAAGGCAAACGCGTATCCGGCGCAACTCTCCGGCGGGCAGAAGCAGCGAGTATCGATAGCCCGAGCGCTTGCTATGTCACCCAAGCTGATCCTGTTCGACGAACCGACGTCAGCGCTCGATCCGGAGTTGATCGGTGAAGTACTCACGGTGATGATCAACTTGGCCAAGGAAGGAATGACGATGCTCGTCGTCACCCACGAGATGGGGTTCGCCCGTTCGGTGGCGGATGAGATCATATTCATGGAGAACGGAGTGATCGTGGAACAGGGGACACCCGGACAGATGTTCTCTAACCCTCAGCGCACACGCACCGGCGAGTTCCTGCACAAGATCAATGAGCTGTACGGAGAGGCGAACTAATGGTCTTCTCATGGTCGTGGCTCCCTCTACTGGCGCACGGACTCATCCTAACCCTTGAGATCACGGTAACGTGTATTGCGTTTGGCTTCGTGCTCGGCGTCATCCTAGCGCTGATGAGAGTCTACGGCGGGAAGTGGCTGTCCATACCGGCCAGTATCTACATCCAGCTCTTCCGAGGCACCCCATTGTTGGTGCAATTGCTGATGGTCTACTACGGCCTCCCCGCCTGGGGGATCAGCTTCTCGGCGTTCACCAGCGGTGTCCTCGCGCTGGGATTGAACACCGCTGCCTACCAAGCCGAGTATTTCCGCGGAGCGATCCAGGCGGTAAAGAGCGGACAACTCTTCGCCGCCCGCTCGATGGGGATGACCTTGACACAGGCGGCCCGCTACATCGTGCTCCCGCAGGCGTTTCGTATCGTCATTCCCTCGTGGTCAAACGAGCTGATCCTCATGCTCAAGTACTCGTCGATCGTCTTCTCGGTCACGCTCCTCGACCTGATGGGAGTGGGAAAACGCATCGCATCGCATAACTTCCGCTACTTCGAGGTATACGTCGTCGTCGCTCTGTTCTATCTGGCGCTGGTGTTCATCATCACGCAATTGCTACGCCTACTGGAGAAGAAGGTGCACATCCCGGGCCTCGGAGAACACGCAGAATCATAGGCAAAAAAATGGGCGCGCTTCCCTCAACTTTGGAAAACGCGCCCGCATTCTGATTTCTTGGTTCCTTGTCGTTTCGCCTGCCTGTGCCGGCGAGGCAGACAGGAGTGGGTAGTGACCTCTAGTTCCGGTTCACGCGGGACTGATGCCAAGAATTCACCACGAAAAGCATGAAGGACACGAAGAATGGAGATCCATGAGCCGTCAATGCGGTGATTGCTGTGTAATCTCAGAAAGCTACCAAGCGAGATCAA